>CALZJV010000835.1 GCA_945787595.1 uncultured Desulfobacterales bacterium
CTACATTGTAGTAATAAAAACGTGGATTCACGGGGATGCGGCAGTGTAGCTTTCTTGCCACAATATGTAATTCGATGATTATCGAAATGCGTGATGATATAATTCGAGTATCACACTGTTTTTAGGGTTGTCAAATGCTGCGATAGGTAGCAGAAAATTACCACGACTCCACCGCATCATACCGTCTCTGCACGTCAGCCAGGGCCGACAATTTCATAATCTCTACCACCTGCGGATCATAGGCAGTGTGGCTGATTAGATATAGATATGTCTGGATAATCTGCTTTTTAATATACTCAAGCTGGCATTCATCCATCGGTTTCATTCGATCGGTGTTCATAATATTTTCTCCTTTATTTGAGAAAATATTTTCATAAGTTGACACATCTCCTCTTCAAAAATTTCCGATACAATTTGCTTAATAAAATATATATACGGCGGCCTACACCGCCAGGCCTATCCCGATTTTCCCAATGATCCTTTCCCTGATCAGTCTGCAATTAATTCCACATAATATAACATGCCCGGTTGTCATGTAGAGAATGCACCGGGACTTGCGTCCGGCAGTTGCGTCAATGAACCTGCTGTTCTCTAAGGCCCACGCCTTGGCTTTTTTTCCTCTCGCGTGCTTTGGCTCCAGGAGTTCTTTGGCGAATACGGGATTGATATAGTTCTTATAGCCAATGCTTATCATCGTTTTAGGTGACATCGGAATTTTATTCCCAGACAGACGATTAATTGTCAAAGGGTTTTTTCGCTTTTCGGTGGTTTTGGGAAGAGGGAAATGCTTTACGTGATGCTGGAACAGGGAAACGAAGACCAGTTTGACAGAGGGGGACATTTAATAAATCGTTCTGTCCATATAACAGTTAATTCGCAAGATCACCCATTTCAGGCTCAAATGTTTATATCACAACTTTTTGTGGGTAGGTATTATTCATCCGCATTTGGAATCTTGTGTGGATTGATCTCATCCCAGACCTGACATGAAAACGCAGGACCGCAGACGCTTTATTAATGATAACCACGCCGGTTATTATATCGACAATTTGCGAAAAAAGGTTTAGGGATTATCAAATAAATAACCCCACTGGATTGGCAACCCGAACCGATGCAGAACATGAAAATACATTTACGTCGGCATGATGATTTTTACTGCAAAAAATTAAAGAAACGGGTGAAAATTCTAAAGAGTTTTTTGCCCATCAGCAACGGCCAGCCTTCTATTAAGGATACCGGAGTATTGGTGGATGATGGTTGTGATGGTATCTCAGAAGCTTGTGGTGTTAGGGTCAGAGTTGGCGGAATGATTAAAACTGATTGGTCAAAATGTGCCCATAAAGCTCTTCAGAAACAAGGAAATTTATAATGAGCAGAGGTCTCGGCAAACTTCAAAACACTCTGCCCGTGGATAATTTAATCAGAAGGTGAGAGACTTTTATGTATTTGAAAATCACTTATGGATGGTTTGCAGAAGAAAATAGGGGCAAGACTGCGGATCTTGATAAAGCATTACAGGATTGTTTAGATGAGTTCGGATTTTTTCAAACCAAAGCTCGTTTTGATATGGCAAAAGGTGAAAGGTGTTTGGAATTTGAAACCGAAGAGTCCATTATAAGAGACGTGCTAAGCTGTCCACACTGTGGAAAGAAAAATCCACAATATTCTAAAACTTGCTGGAGATGCAAAAAGGACCTTGGCTCAGAGAATTTGTAAACGAAATAGCTCCTGTGACTCAGGGGTATACTAAAAACTTATTTTGACGCAGAATCAAACTCTGGGAGAATGCTGGCGGCGATACCGATTAATCACCCTCATCTCACAACCCTTAATTTATGGCTCTCTCTCAACCGTTGCCAAAGCTCCTTGATTATTAGAGGCGAAACATCATCCGGATCAAGGTGCACATCACCTGAGTGCATTTTAGATGAAAATCTTAGTTCCCGGTTACCGGTATATACGCCAAATTCGCTACTGATGTATGAGCCCAAAGTGAATTCAAGTGTCATCAGTTCGTTTTCGGTCATATTGGCAATATTTGTTTTGTCTTTCAGCGATAATTCACGGATAAGTCTGTCAACTGCTTCGTCAACTGTTCTGGGCAGTTTCTCGGTATTACCTATTAGACCTTTACCGTGGATCTTATGAGCCATCTCAAGAACTCTGAACACATCATGGAAACATAGGGATCTCAATTATTTACTATTTTATTCTTAACCCGATTAACGCTACTCTTCAACCGGCGATTTCGGCTAATCTGCTCTGAATTTTACTTATTCCGGACCGCTACCGCTGCGCTTCAAATGTTGCCAAAAATATTTTCCTATTCAACAC
>CALZJV010000836.1 GCA_945787595.1 uncultured Desulfobacterales bacterium
GGCGTTGACCATATTCAAATAGTGCGAAAATGTTTTCTGGGCCACGGCCGAAAGCATGATAACCGGTATGGCTTTAAGGCTTTGGTCCGTTTTAAGCTGCCGGTACATCTGAACGCCCCCTTCTCCGGGCATCATCACATCCAGAATGATCAGATCCGGCGAAACATCTCTGGCTTTAATCAGACCTTCTTTGCCATCCCTGGTCATCACCGGTGTGTAGCCGCTGGTTTCAAGCAGGGTGGATATGAAGATGCGCATATCCAATTCATCTTCTACAATGAGGACCGTCTTTTTATTCATGTAGAAATCCCATCCCTTTCAGCTGCTATTTATCTCACCGCCGATAACGGTGAGGCGACTTTGTCAGGATGATTTACACTGGCCACCGGACAGGCAGAGCGTAAGACGACCTGTTCCACCGTGCTGCCCAGCTCCGCTTCCTCCGGATCAATCTCCCGGGTGTGGTGCGCCATGACAATCAGGTCTCCCATCTTCTCACGCGCGTACTTCAATATCTCGATATAGGGAACACCTTCGCGCACCTCGATATCATAGTTGTCATAGCCGTTCATATTGGCAGCATACCGCTTTTTCATTTTAGAGCGGGCGTTTTCAATCAGCTGCTCGATTTCTTCTTGTCCCAACACCTGGCCGGTAGATGTCAAGGTTATGTCGCAGGCATGAAACATGTGCAGCCTGGCGCCGACTTCGTGGGCCAGATTGGAGGCAAACATAAAGGCCGAATCGGCTGCTTTGGAAAAATCGGTCCCAAAGACAATGTTGGAAAACAGCCTCCAGCAGGTCGTGCAGGGACGGCTGATAATGACCACCGGGCAGCGGGCGGATTTGGCAACTTTTTGCATCGTGCTGCCGACCACACTGCGGTAGCGGGTGGCACCGATGTCCTCCTGCCGTGTGTGGGAGCCCATGATTATCAGATCGACATCTTTTTTGCGCGCCATTCTCAAAATTTCCCGTGGCGGAATTCCGACGGCGGCTTCAATTTCAACATTTTCGCTGTCTTTCAACAGTTCACCGTAGGTATTTTTCATCTCTTCTTTGACCCACTCGACATAGTCCGGATCCGGCTGCTCCAATTCACCGGTTCTAACATCCGTGACAAACGGACTGTATCCCCGGCTGGGGATTCCGAGCACATGGAACACGGTAAGCTTGGCCTCCCACTTCATTTGCAGATCAAAGGCCACTTTGGCGGCATTGTCGCAGGTGGGTGAAGCGGTTGTGGCAAAAAGGATTTTGGTAAACATGACTCATCTCCTAAGTTGGCATTGTTCAGGGATAACGTGGAAGCTGAGATCCCAGGTAATTCCATCGATGAATTCAAAGAGGGTAAACACCGTATCAAATTCGAATATGTCGACACGGTCCCCGAATACCACGTGCTTAAGTTTTCCAAGCCTAAACGGCACATCCAGCAGACTGTTTAGCTGCAGCGATCTAATCTCAACGGCATCGTTCTTATGTATCCCGCGAATAGAACAGTATATTTCCAGGCGTTTCTCGGGATATCCAATCATCTCAACGGTTTTAACGAATTCAAGGTGTTCGATAGTTGCTGAATCACAGCCCTGTTCCGGGCAGTTGAGATACTGCTCGATAAAGGTGGGAAAAACCGAATTCAGCTTCTCTAACGGGGCATACTTGTCGATCATCTCAAAGAAACTTCTCAACGAGTACCGCTCTTCGAGTCCGATTTGATAGCCGAGATACTTCAGGACATCGGAATCCAATGCGCGCTGCTTGTAGTGAATCTTGCCGTCTCTTTTTAATGATACTGAATACATTGGAGCTTCTCTTTGGTGCCGTATAGGAATTCATCCTTTGATAAATAAAACGTTGCATTCGATGATCTTTCTTTTTGATTGAGCATTTACCATGCCAAACACAGGATCAAGAGCGATAATAAAATTAATGATAATAATTTTAATGAGTTAAATTATTTTCAAATCACATTCTTGGATTAGAGATTAAATAATGGATGTTGCAATAGTGCAACGCCAGCTCTACCTATAAAGGTTGAACAAACGACTACTAATATTGTAATTATATTTATTATCAATTAATTATATATTATAATCAGATTTTTTTGGGTGACTGGAGAATTTGTTATGAGGCTGCATCAATATGCAATATTTGCTGCATTTTATTGCATCTTGGGGATAATCCGTGGGTTTAATCCAATATTGAAATCCTGGTCCTCCCTCTCTTCGAGCTGTAGGCCCTACGGGCCGGAAGCTGGGCTCGGATTCTTTACCTACTAGATTTTAAAGGCTCAGGGTGATTGGGTGGATTGCGAGATGATTAGAGAGA
>CALZJV010000837.1 GCA_945787595.1 uncultured Desulfobacterales bacterium
AGTTGTCGGTTAACGGCGGCAATTGAAGTTCCGCCGGAGACGATGAACTTACCGGGCCCGTCCGGTTCGATCTCCTGCGGGTTTGTGTCGAATTCATCCTCGACGGGACCGACAATCCGCTCCAATACGTCTTCCAGGGTTGCACAACCGATGACCGAACCGTATTCGTCGACAACAAATGCCATGTGCTGATGGGTCTCCTGGAACTGTCGCAAAAGACGGCTGATTCGCATCGTTTCCGGCACAAATTGAGCCGGTCGCGCAATTGAACGCAAGGCGCCTTCTTTTTCCGGAGATACACCGATCAGGTCTTTGATGTGCACCACGCCCAGCACATGGTCCAGGGAGCCTTCGCATAAAGGATAGCGCGAGTGCTTGGATTCTTTTGCCAGGGCGCTGCTTTCGGCAAAAGGCCGGTTGATATCGAAAAAAACGATATCGCTGCGGGGTTGCATGATACGACGGCAGACGGTGTCATCAAATTCAAAAACTGCATTTAGCAGACGGTGTTCGGACCGGCTGAGCTCCCCGTGTTTGTGCGCCAGGCGTACCAGTGCTTTAATTTCATCTTCGCTGTGCACCGCATCGTGTTCAGAAACACCTGCGACTCCGATTTTTTGCAGCAAAAATGAGGTGGTTGCATTCAGAGCAATCATAAACGGATAGGAAAGAAAGTAAAAAAATTTCATCGGCAGGGCAAACCACAACAAAACCTTTTCCGGTCGTCGCAAAGCGAATATTTTGGGGGCCTGCTCGCCAAAAACAAGATGAGCGGCAGTGATGGCAGTGAACGCGACCGCAAAGGCGATACCATGTATCCATATCTCGGAAACAATGCCGGCTGCCAGCAGCAGCGGTCGCAACAGGTGGGCAATGGCCGGCTCGCCAATCCATCCGAGGCCCAGGGATGCCATGGTAATTCCAAGTTGGCAGGCCGACAACGATGCGTCCATCCGCTGTGTGAGCCAGCGTGCGGTGGCAGCAAATGTGCGATTTTGCGCTACCTGCTCATCGAGCCTGCCTGGGCGAACTTTCACCAGCGCAAACTCGGCGGCAACGAAAAAGCCGTTTATAGACACGAGGATAATGGCAAAGATAATATTGACAACATCTGTAATCCAGGTCGACACTTTTATACCCTCCACGTTTAATTCGAACAATGAATTTGCCTACCGCTTGATAACTTTAATCTGAAAGGGGCTTCAAAATTATATAAAAAAATACTTATATTTGTCGTATTGCTTATAACACACATTTAGGCAATCCTCGATTGGTTTTCATACATGTCGAATCGAATTATTTTGGCCATTAAAAGATATTCGGGTCTTGATTCAACAGCCGAGTATAGAGTAAATTATCCCAGCGCACGACTTCAAAGGAAAGGAGGCGTAATCCTATGCCGCGGTTAATAAAAAGGAGCAGGAAAAAAGTAGGGCTCTCACCCGGAAGCATAATTTATGTTGGTGACCAGAAGATTGAAAACGTTAAGATATCATTGATGAACTATGATCAGGGGCAACTACTTGAAAAAGAGCTAAAAGACATCGAAGATGCTTTTCCCCACAAAGGTACGCCGCCGGTCACCTGGATCAACGTGGATGGTCTGCATGACGTTGATATCATCGAAAGAATCGGCCGGCATTTCGGCATTCATCCGTTGACGCTGGAAGATATCGTCAACACAGGCCATCGCCCGAAGGTTGAGGATTTTGAAGACTATGACTATATTGTCTTAAAGATGTTGACATACGATCAGGACCAAAACCACATAACAGCCGAACAAGTCAGTTTTGTTCTAGGCCCCCACTATCTGATCTCCTTTCAGGAAACGGAAGGTGACGTGTTTAACTTCGTGCGGGAACGTATTCGCAAGGCAAAAGGGCGGATCCGCAAGTCGGGCTGCGATTACCTGGCCTATGCCCTGATCGATGCCATCGTGGATCATTATTTCCTGGTGCTTGAAAAAATGGGTGAAAAAATAGAACTGCTGGAAGAAGACCTGCTTGACGATACTCAGACCGAAACCCTGCAGAGCATCCACCATTTGAAAAGAGAGATGATTTTTTTTCGCAAACAGGTCTGGCCCATAAGAGAGATTCTAAGCACCCTGATGAAAGAGGAAGCCGCTCTGATTCAGGAAACAACCCAAATTTTTATCAGGGATCTTTACGATCATACCATCCAGGTAATGGACACCATCGAATCATTTCGGGATGTCCTTTCGGGCTTGCAGGATTTGTATCTTTCCACCCTCAGCAACCGCATGAACGAAGTCATGAAAGTGTTGACCATCATGGCCACCATATTTATTCCATTGACTTTCATT
>CALZJV010000838.1 GCA_945787595.1 uncultured Desulfobacterales bacterium
AAGATAGCTTAGGACCGCACGAATACCGAAGACGTCGGCCATCATACCCGCAAGGGGCATAAGGATTCCTGCTGACCCAAGCGCCAGGCCCATAACGATGCTGGATACCAGGGAACGGCCTTTGGGAGCAATTTTCTGGGCCAGTGCGACTGCAGGAAAAAGGGTGGCTAAGAGCAGGATACCGCTTAGAAATGCGAGCGGATACACCTTCCACCCGTAGCCGTGAATGAACAGAAGAAGGCAGGGAGAAGACAAGGCAAAAGAAAAAAAATAGACGGGTTTATAACCGATCCGATCGACCAGGTGGCCGCAAACTATGGCACTGACGGATCCACCCACGGTAAACAAGGATAGTATGCTGCCGACCGACACCAGCGAATGGCCCTCGGAGGCTGTAAGCACCGGTATGAAAGTAAGCAGTGCCTGCTCCACAAACGCTCTGGAGAAAGCGATCCCCCAGATCATCGCAACCGGTTTCCATACTTCACCGATATTTTCCCGCAGAGAGCCCATAAAATCTCTCTGTACCGGACTTTCGCCATCAGAGGCCGGTATCAGGACAAAAAGGAGCATAAAAACCGCCAGTCCCAACAGGGTGAGGTACGGCAAGCGATGCAGTCCCCAAAGGGTGATGTACCCGGCAAACACAATAGGCCCCAAAGTAAATCCCAGCGTACCCCCCAGGCCGAAAATCGACATGCTCAGTCCCGTACGCCGGCCTGCGTACGCTGAAACCATCCCGGCCGCAGTGGGGTGATATATGGCCGAGCTGATCGAACCCAGACCGATCAACAACAGAACCACCCCGAAGAAAGGTGCGAGCCCCACCAGGGGAATACAAATTGCCCCCACGAAAGATCCGATTAGAAGAATTAACCGGGTCCTGAAGCGATCGGCCAGATAGCCGAATAATGGCTGGATCAGAAAGGCCATGAAAGTGGCGATCCCGGTAATCATACCCACCTGGGTAAGGTTCAAGCTGAATTTGTCCGCCAGCACCGGCAGCATCGGCCGAATAAATGACTGAAAAAAATCACCAATAAAATGAATTAGAAACAGGGCGAATATTGCTTTTTTGTTAATTTGGACGGCGTCGGTCACAGTTGTTCTCGCGTAAGTGATTTTTTGATTCCGCCCCTCTATCATTTTGCCCTGTTGCGGTAAAGAGGAATCGAGCCGGACCGGCAAACATACTATTTCTTTTGAGACTTCATCATGCAAATATGGCCTCTATGAAACTCCGTCAGGCCGGAATATTGAACAGATTGAACGTCGAACATCGAACTTCCAACATCGAACGTTGAATATTGATGACGCTACGCTTTATCGATTTTAAAATAAGCGAATCGCAGAATTTCGAAGAGTAGATTCGCTCCCGACCTTCTTAGCCGCTTCGATGGAGTCGGGTTGCTCAGTCATTTTTTAAAATCGACAGAATACATTATTCGATGTTGAACGTTCAATGTTCGACGTTCTTTTTTTAGTTCACATTTTATATCAAACTTCATTAAGTTTCTTCTACGACCAGGCTGGATGCTCGCGGCCAGCGGTGGCGCTGATAGTTGGATCAATTTTACAATTTGAATTGTTGCTCAACTTCGCAAATAAGAGGCACCGTTGACGTCGATGATACTGCCGGTGAGATAATCCGTGCCCTCTGCCGCCAGGAACAACACGACTCCGGCGACTTCTTCGGGGCGTGCCACACGGTTCAGAGGACTTTGCGCACGGATGGCATCTCCTTCAGGTCCGGAGAGTACGGAAGCGGCCATATCGGTTTCTACAAATCCGGGCGCAACGGCATACATGAAAATGTTGTGAGGGGCCAGGGCTTGGGCCATGGATTGACTGAAGGCGTTGAGTCCGGCCTTGCTGGCGCCGTAGGCCGGAGCATTCGGCTCACCCCGGAAAGCACCTCGTGAAGTGATGTTGATGATTTTTCCGCCGCCGCTTTTCATCATGTGACGGATCACATGAAAAGACAGATGGGCCGGTCCCATTAAATTGGTAAATATAGTCTTTTCCCAACTTCGCTGCCATTCTTCAAATGGTGTGGTGGCCACCGGATGAAATTCATACACTCCGGCATTGTTGACCAGAATATCGATTTTTCCCATTTCTTTAAGGATTTTTGCGGCCATGTTGACGACAGCGGCGGTATCGGATAAATCCGCGGATACCATCAGGTGAGAATTACCGGATAGGTTGGCCAGGGTTTTCTCTGCAGCCTGGCTGTTTTTATGAAAATGCACAACGACGCGGGCACCGCTGTCTGCAAACCGACGCGCAATTTCCCTTCCGATACCGCGGGATG
>CALZJV010000839.1 GCA_945787595.1 uncultured Desulfobacterales bacterium
TTTTCTGCTTATCGGTTTCGACGCCAAATTTTTTGATCACCCGTGATATCTGGCCGCCGATGCTGTGACTTGGGTTCAGGGTGTCAAACGGATTTTGGAATACCATCTGCAGCGAGCCGATCTGTTCAGGGCTGCGGTCCCGAACCGCTATCTCTGAAAGATCATTGCCGAGGTGCCGCACCGAGCCATCCGTACCGGTTTCCAAACCCATCAGCACTTTGGCAAAGGTTGATTTACCGCAGCCGGATTCACCGACGATGGCGACGGTTTCGCCCTCTCTGGCAGAAAAGTTTAACTCCTCATTGGCCTTGACATAACGAATTCGTTTACCGGATATCAAAGCCCGCAGTGAGCTGTCACGAACCTCGTAGTACTTCTTCATGTGATCGACTTCGAGTACCTGTTTGCCGAGTTCAAGCGCCTCTTTGATTTCGTCGCTCGGCACCTCAAGGCGCTGATCGATTTCTTTATAGCGTAAGCATCGTACGCGATGGTCGGCGGCACTTTTCACGACATGCTCCATTGCGATATGTTCCTGGTCACACAGTCCGGGTTTGAAATGATCACAACGCGGGTGGTAATAACAGCCCTGGGGCCGTTCGAATGGCAACGGGAGCTGACCCCGGATCGGCTTTAACGGGGCCGCGTGCTTGTCGGCCGTCGGCAACGGAATACAGGCAAAAAGACCGTGGGTGTATGGGTGTCTTGGCCAGGTAAACAGCGAGTCAATCGTGCCTTCTTCGACAACTTCACCCGAATACATCACAAATACCCGGTCACAGGTCTCCAGAATCAGACCGAGGTTATGGGAAATATATATCTGGGATGTGCCGAACTTCTTGCTGATATCGGCAACCAGCTTGACGATGCCGGCCTCTACCGTAACATCCAGTGCGGTCGTTGGCTCATCCAGCAGCAACAGGGATGGATTCGACAAAAGCCCCATCGCGATAACCACCCGTTGCTGCTGTCCACCGCGGATAACTGATGCGGGTATGAGTCCATAAGCCGTTCAGGATCGGGCAGCTTGACATCGGCCAGCATCTGCACCGCCCTGTTCCGTGCTTCTTCCTTGGAAATGTTCTCATGCGCCAGCGGCACCTCCATCAGCTGGGTGCTGATCTTCAGGCTCGGGTTTAAAGAGGCAAAAGGCTCCTGATAAATCATTGCGATCTCTGATCCTCGAATACGGCGCAACTCATCTTCCGACATCTGGTTTAAATCGCGGTCTTTGAACGTGATGCTGCCGCTCTTGATGCCGCCGTTGGCGCCCATATACTGCATGATCGCCATGGCAACAGTTGACTTGCCGCAGCCCGACTCGCCGACAATACCGATCGTTTCACCGGGCAATACCGTCAGCGAAAAATCCACTACCGCCGGAATCTCTCCGGCCCGGGTGTAGTAAGAGATGCAGAGGTCTTTGCAGACCAGAACCGGTTTTTGATGCTCGTTCATGGGTTGGTTACCTCCTAATCGCGCAATGAGATTTCACGCAGGCCGTCGGCCAGTAGATTAAATCCCAGGATCAACGAAGATATCGCGATACAGGGAAACAGCGTCATGTGTGGAAATGCCATCGCCATCTGCCGGGTTTCATTTACCATGCCGCCCCAATCAGGATCCGGTGGCGGCAGGCCCAAACCCAAAAAACCGAGCACACCGATGGTGATAATGACATAGCCCAGACGCAGACAGGCATCGACAATCAGCGGGCCGCGCGCATTCGGCAAAATCTCAACCAGCATCACTTTCCAGTCTGTCTCGCCTCTGGTCTGCGCTGCGGCCACATAGTCACGATTGCGAAGATCCAACACCAATCCACGCACAATACGCATGATCCCCGGAGAGGATGCAAACGTGATGGCAATAATGATGTTAATTCCGGATGCACCGATGGTGGCGATGATGATAATGTAGAGCACCAGCACTGGAAATGAGAGAATGATGTCTGCGATGCGAGACAGAACATCATCCACCCAACCGCCGCGATAGCCGGCCGCAAGCCCCATCAGAATACCGACCGTGTAAGCCGAAATGGTTGCCAGGGGCGCATAGATCAGCACGGTTCGTGATCCCCAGATAATACGCGACAGGATGTCGCGCCCAATATGATCGGTGCCCAGCCAGAAGGTGCCGCCCTTGGCCGCCGCCATCATCGGTTTGGCAAACGGCTGAATAGATGAGTTGGGGTCAAAGGGCGCCAGCAACGGTGCCAGCAGTGCAACCACCACCCAAAATAAAACCAGGAAAGCCCCTACCATACCGACCCAACTCTCGCGCAACAGCCCGAAAGATTTCAGACCGCGCCATATCGCCGCGCCATATCCGGCAGAAGGCATTTGTGTTGTAGCCTCAGTTGTATTCATCGTCGGTCTCCTTAGCGCTTCGATTTGCAATTACAGTGCTGTATTTTTAGAGCGATGATCATTAATTATGTTCACTCAGCGCTAAGTCCCGGGTCAATAAATACCTTATCGTATTTATGAATCCTTGGACTTAGCTAAAACGAATGCGAGGGTTGAGGAATGTGTAGCCGATATCGGCTATGGTTTGCGTGGTCACTGCCACACAAACCGCCACCATGGCGCAGGCTTCCAGAAGGGCGATATCGTTATTTAAAGAAGCCTCCAGGATCAGCGCTCCAAACCCTTTGTAGGCAAAGAAAAACTCAACTACAATAACCCCGGACAACAGCCAGTTGATTTGCAACATGATGACCGTAAACGGGGCGATCAGGGCGTTGCGCAAGGCATGCTTGACAATCACCGATTTGTAAGGAAGCCCCTTTAGCACCGCAGTCCTGACGTACTGGGAGGTCATGACTTCCGCCATGGATGCCCGCGTCATGCGGGCGACATAGCCGAAGTCATAGACGATCAGCACCATGGCAGGCAAAATCAACTGTTTGAATTCGAATCCGCCCGACATGCTGCTGGTGCCCGGCAGCCATTTCAGGCCGAATACAAAAAGGGAGGAGAAAATTACCGCACTGGCAAATTCGGGTACGGAAGTTGTCAAAATCCCAAACACCGATATCGATCTATCGAGCTTTGACCCCTCTTTCATGCCCGACAAGACGCCCAACGTCAATGATAGCGGGATCATAATCGCAAATGTCCAAAACCCCAAGATGGCCGTGTTCCATAACCGCGGCAACATCACATCCGCCACTGGGCCTTTAAAGCGGATTGCTCGCGCCACATCTCGCGCTGCTCTTCGTTTGAAAATTGGCCGAGCACGCGGATTGCCGGATCGCCCGTAAGATCGGTCTCCAGCAGTAGAAAAAGAATCACCGATACGACAATCATGGTAAAAATCATAAAGCCAATACGCTTTACCACCAAGGTGACCATTTTGACGCCTCCTGATATGACATATACCCAATTGAGTTAAAAACCAATTGGGAGTTATTCGTTATTTGTTAATGGTTATTGGTTTAAGAGCAATAAGCTCCGTCTTAAATTTCATCCATCATAGCATTATAAAATCAGGCCATCATCAAGTTCGAATAACAAATAACAATTAACAATTAACGCCTAATTGAGCGATTTTCGCTCAATTAGGGTTATAGTTTTTGGGAAGATTCCAGCGCGGGGAGCTACCTAGCGTCCCCCGCGCCCAAACGCACGCTGTCTTTAACTATGCCAGCGAGACCTTGTGGAAACGGTAGTATCGGGTTGGATGCATTTCAAAGCCGACTACATTTTCCCGCACCGCGGTGAATACAGAACGGAAGAAGGGCTGGACCATGATAGCATCATCCTGCAGAATCTTCTCAACCTTTTCCATCTTGACGCGACGTTGTTCAACATTCAGGGTCGATTCCGCCTCGGTTAGGGCGGCATCCCACTCCGGGTTGGCATAGCTGGACTCATTCCAGGGTACACCGCTGCGGTAGGCCAGGCCCAATACCATGACGGCCAGGGGACGATGGGTCCAGGAGGTCAGGCTCAAGGGTGCCTTGGTCCAAACATCCCAATATTGCGCCTGCGGCATCACATTCATTTTAATGTTGATCCCGGCCTTGGCGGCATCCTCTTTGAGCACGGCGACGGAATCCTGCTCCCAAACACCTTCGGTATTGCCCACGTTGCAGCTTAATTCAATGCCATCGGGGTAGCCGGCTTCGGCCAGCAGTTTTTTGGCGCCTTCGATATCCTGCTCGAAGGGGGGCAGGGCAAAATATTCGGGGTGTATTTTGGCGACGTGCATGTGTTCCGCGACGATCCCTAAACCGCGGTGGGCGATGTCTAGCTGTCTTTTGGCATCGCAGGTTTTCTGCACCGCTTTGCGCACCCGGATATCGTCAAAAGGCTTCTCGGTGACCTTCATGCGAATCACGCCGGTCTGGGTCGATGGGATTTCGACCACCTTGATTCCCGGAATATTTTTGGCCGCTTCCAGGGTGGTCAGATCAAGACCATAGATTGCATCCACCTGCTGTGAAGCGATAGCGGCCAGATAAGCCCCGGCATCTTGGCCCAGATCAACAAATCGAATTTCATCCAGAAAGACCTCGCCGCCCCAATAGGGTTCTTTGCGTTTTTTCAAGACGGCCAGCTCACCGACCCTGAATTCGGCAAGGGTATAGGGTCCGGTACCCACCGGGTTTTTGGAGAGATCCCCGCCGTCCTTTTCAAAATTACGGTGAACGATCGCAGTGGGATAGTTGTAAAGGTTTTCGGGAATCGCCAGCACCGGCGAATTCAGGTTGAGTCTGACCGTATGATTGTCGACTTTCTGCACCGCGTTTTTGGTCATACGCTTGATCGGGTTGCCTTTGGAATCTTTCTCCCCGGTTTCTTCCAGCATGGCATCGAACAGGCCCAGATTGGAAGATCCGGTCTTCGGGTCGAGCCAACGGGTAAAGTTAAACACCACATCATCGGCATTGAAGTCATCGCCGTTGGACCATTTGATGCCTTTGCGCAGATGAAAGGTCCAGGTTTTCAGATCGTCGGATGCTTCCCAGCTCTCGGCCAGATAGGGTCGCGTGACGTTATCCGGACCGGTCTCTACCAGGTACTCGATCATATGGCGGGCAACGATGGATTTCTGGGTCCATGAGTATGTCCCTGGATCGGCCATTTCCTGGACCTGCATGCCAAATTTTAATACGCCGCCTTTTTTCTGGGCGGCGTGGGC
>CALZJV010000840.1 GCA_945787595.1 uncultured Desulfobacterales bacterium
GGACTTAAAACCCAGGCTCAAGCAAGTACTGGTAGACACTTATGATCGTGGCGGAACAATATTAATTCCATCCTTTGCTTTCGGTCGCACCCAGGAACTTCTGTACGTGCTGCATGAGTTATACAATGAGAATGAAGTGCCCCGTTTTCCGGTGTACGTCGACAGCCCCCTGGCGACCAAAATTACCCGGGTTTTTGCAGAACACCCCGAAGTTTACGACCAGGAAACCCACCAGACATTTCTCCAGCAAGGTGAAAACCCTTTTCAGTTTGACCAGGTCAATTTTGTCGGATCGGTTGCGGAATCAATGGCACTTAACCGGGATGAAACACCCCATATTGTGGTGTCGGCATCCGGTATGTGTGAAGCCGGGCGCATCCTGCATCACTTGCGGTACAAAATTCATAATTCCAAGAATACCATTCTCATCGTCGGCTACATGGCAAAAAATACCCTGGGCCGACGTATTCTTGAACAAGGTGATGCCTATCAAAAATCCGGCAGAAAAGGCAAACCACCCCTGCTGAGATTTATGAACAAAGAGTATCCCCTCAAGGCGCAAGTGGTCCAACTGGGTGGATTCAGTGCCCATGCGGATAAAAACGAAATGCGCCGGTTTCTGCAGGAATCCAATTTGAAGGTAAAACGCATCGCCCTGGTTCATGGTGAAGAAGATCAAACCCTTGCGTTCGCTGACGATTTAAGGAAGGACGGTTTTGCAGTGGTGGTACCCAGAAAAGGTGAGACGGTTTCGATAACCTAGGCTATTTTGAAAGGGCTCACTGCTAAAAGTCACCGAAAATATTAGATTTTTCGAAAGATCGGCCGACAAGGGTTTCAGCCACCAAGACTATAAAGTAAAGAATCCTGGCCCAGAGGACCAGGCTTTGATTTCACCCCAGAGGCGTGGTGTTTGCCGTTGGATAACCAATGGAATAATGGAATGGTGGAAAAATGGAATATTGGGTATAAAAGACGGATGATGTTCTGATTTTAATTACTGATCAATGTCATTTTAATAAAATAGATTTCATTCCGCCAAACCCCATATTCCAACATTCCATTATTCCAGTACCCCATGGCATTCGATTATAGCAAAGCCTGTTATCTCTGACCTGGCCCAGAGGACCAGGTTTTCAATGATAGAATAAATTCTATTGATGCCGGTTTTTATAGAATAGGAGACACCGTAAAATAGATACGTATTCGTTCTTTCCACCCAAGATTCATCCCGTCAAGAGCTTTAAGTTCTCAAATAATGGGCTCTTCTGCGAGAATATCTAAACGCAATCCCTCATCAAATATCACCCCGTCATAAATAATCGGCAGATCAACTTGTCTTGGATATTTCAATTTGCGCCCGGATAACTCATGCCACTTTCACAAACGATATCGGCTGCTTTATTTGAAGCACTATTTAGTAGATATCTGCTCGCCGGTGCGATTTCAACGTCATAACTTTGACGATAATGCAGCAACCGGGCAGGAATTTAATCCTTTATTCCTAGTTTATTGAGGTTGTTTCGCTTAAAATTAATCTTTTAGACGGATATTAGGAAAAATTGGAGTGAAAATTGCTTGCATTGCTATGCCAGACCACGAAAATTGCAATTATAAGGAGCATTTGAGCTTTTTTAAAAGATTTTACTGTTATGCAAATTTTATTCTGGATGCCGGCGGTCCTTACTATCTTACTAGTGGCCGCATTTTGGTATGTCTATCGGGAAAATGAGGAATATCGTCGGCGTAACATGGAAACGCGTCGGGTATTGCGATCCGTCAAATATCGGTTGGGTCAAATAGACCTGGATCAACAAAATGAAGCCACGAAGCGTAAAGAAACCGAAGAAAAGCTTCGCGGTTACTTGAACCTTTTGGACACCTTGATCAATACCATCCCCAATCCGATTTATTTTAAGGATGAATACGGTATCTATCGAGGCTGCAACAAGGCCTTTGCCAGCCGTATTCTGGGCATTCCCCGCGTCGAAATCATCGGGCGAAGATCTCAAGACTTGACCGATCAGATTCCCTCGGAATTGGCGGCCCTTTATCAACAAAATGAACGTAAAATGCTTCTAAAGGGCGGGGTTCAAAGTTTTGAGGCTGAAGTCCCCTGCAGTGGCGGCTTCCGGCGTGAATTTTTATTCAGTATCGCTACGGTTAACAATGACGATGGTCACGGTCTTGGCAGCGTCGGCGTCATGCTGGATCTAACCGAAAAAAATCGCGCCGCCCGCGATCGGTTTCAAAAAGAAAAATTGCAGGGTGTTTTAGAGACCGCCGGTGCCGTCTGCCATGAAATGAACCAGCCGCTGCAGACGATGTTGGGCCACACGGAACTCTCGCTGGCGGATATTTCCCCGGACAATCCGGCCTATTTGTCTTTAACCATAATCAGCAAGCAAATCGATCGCATGGCAGAGATAACGCACAAACTTCAAAGCATGACGCACTACGAAACCATGGATTATGACAGCAAAACCAAAATAATCGATATTCACAAGGCCTCATCACTGTAATTTTTCGACATTGCGATGGTTAATCCGTGTCGGTTGAAACATCGCTCAACTTAGATTCAAGTTCATGGTACCATAAGAAATCCACCTTACCGCCACTGCCCCTTGCTTAACTGCATCCTGCTGCTATTCCTCTCTAAAGGCTGTAACCACCCTGCAGCAGATCCCGCGGGATTCCAAACAGATTTATTCCAGCCGTGTCGAGGCAATTTTCGGATAATTCAACCTTTCAGATTTCGTATCACCCTTCAGGTGATTAAAGAAATCCGGTTAATCGGCGGGATCGGCGGAGTAAAAACGATAGCTTTTTAGGTTAAACTCATGTCCGATGTTGACATTCCTTTTGACACCTTCATCAAATTTTTGTATTAACTCGGGTAAACCCTAATGTTGCAAAAGTCGGAGGGCTTCAGAGCCAAGGCGTCAAGGTTGAAATTGTAGTCGGTTACATTGATCCCTTGACAACACAGGATCTGAAGTTATTTGGGATGTCCAAAAAACTGTGTCTTCATTATGATATGGGTCATAATAACGGACTATTAGCTATCCTTTGCCATGTTGGTTATGCAACACTGGGGTAAAAGGCCATGAATGCCTATCATGAAATGAAGGAGGAGAAAATCTATGGAAGATGGCATTGTCAACGAAGTAAAAACATCTATCAGCAACTCCACCTCTATTATTGGGACCATAAAAGCCGAAGAGCACCTAATCATAAACGGCACCATCAAAGGTAACGTAGAAATAACGAATTATAACTTCTTTTTAGGGCCCAGTGGCAGAATAGAGGGTGAAGTCCAGGCACAGAACGTAAGAATCAGAGGGTATATGAAAGGGGAGGTTAAGGCAAAAGGAAAAGTTGAGATCACCAAGGAGGCGGATTTTTCAGGAAAAATTGAAAGCAAAAGCCTTTCCGTAGAAAACGGCGCTTACTTTAACGCATCCGTGAATTTGAATCAAAAATCCCCTGGTAGGTAGGTTTCGGATAGCACCGCTGATCAGGTTAAATGCCCCAAGGTTTAAATCAGCTCCTTCCTTTCGTCATGAAACTCCGCCGCAGAAAGCATTCGATTGTAATTTTGACAATCTCGTAAAAAGTCAAAATTCTCGAATTTTGGTCTCATAACCCATTGAATTTACAAACCCTTAAATTTTATTTTTGTGCTTTTTGCGCCTTTTTGCGGCTATATCAACGTTGAATATTGATGACGCTACGCTTTATCGATTTTAAAACAACCGAACCGCAGAATCCTCCAGGGGCGGACAAGTTCCAAAGAGTATATTCGCTCGCGCAGCGCAAGCGCTTGCGCCGCGTGTTGTTCAGTCTTTTTTTTAAATTGACAGAATACATTATTCGATGTTGGACGTTCATTTTTTCGTTAACCCATCGTATGAAACTAGCCAAGGGCAAAGTTTCTTTTTCGATTAGACCGGCCGTTTTTTTTGCCGGCGGCTGGGCTGACACCTGAAACCTGACACCCGAAACCTTTCTTTGTTTATTCACTCAACTTTCAGATAATCCTTGGTGTATTTTTTAAGTTTCTTTTCATTCAGGCGAACGCCCAGGCCGGCGCTCGACGGGACCGTGACCACGCCCTGGGTGATGTTTTGGCCAAAGTCGGTGATGTCGTCCGACATTCTGAGCACCGACATGTAGGCATGCCCCATGTCCAGCAGGTTGGGCAGCACACAGCCTAACTGCAAAGAGGCAGCCTGGGTAATGCCGAACTCCAGCATGCTGTTCATCAAGATCTTGAGGCCGAAAGCATCGGCCGTCGCCGCAATTTTTCTGGCTTTGCTCAATCCGCCGTTTTTGGAAACTTTGATGCTGAACGCATCCACAGCCTGGGCGCGGATAAGGGCGACCGCCTCTTGAGTGGAGGCCACGCCTTCATCCGCACTCAGCAGGCAGGGTGCCCGACGATGAATACGCTTGAGCCCACTGATGTCGTGACGGTCGATCGGCTGTTCAAGTAAATCCGGGCGACTGCTGCCGATGCCGTCAAAGAATTCCAAAGTTTCAGCCACCGTCCAGCCCTGGTTGGCATCGACAATAATTTTTATCTGACCAGCGAACTTTTGGTAGGCAGCAATCATGCGTTGAATTTCATCAGCGATCGACAGGGCACCCATTTTTATCATGACCGTTTTGTATCCGTCCTCGATTTGCTGTTGGATTGAAGCCGTATCCTCTTCGGATGTGCCGCTCCCGATAGGGGATAGCAGCTGCAATTTTGATTGATGCAGTCCTCCCAGTAACATGTGGGCAGGAATATCGTTGGCTTTACCGACAATATCAAACAGAGCCATATTAACCGCTCCCCGGGCCAGCAGATTCCCATGTACCATCACATCCAAATTGGATTCAATCGCCGTAATGTGGGTTGGGTTCTGACCAATTAGCTGAGGAGCAAGATGATCTCGGGTTACGACCATCACGGTGGCGGGAGTTTCCTCGGAAAATGGATTTAGTGGGTCGGCCTCACCCAGACCAACAATTCCCTCATCAGTGTGAATTTTT
This sequence comes from uncultured Desulfobacterales bacterium, assembly GCA_945787595.1. The sequence continues at coordinate 5,041 of CALZJV010000840.1, forward strand.
AAGATGACGGCTTCGGCATCATAGCGTGTACCGTATACCCGGGATAATTTATACGGTTTGGCAAAAGGAATGGAAATGTGAAATAGCTCTATTGCCGTGATCTTCATGTCTGTGCACCTTG
>CALZJV010000841.1 GCA_945787595.1 uncultured Desulfobacterales bacterium
CGTTATCGGATATTTATGCGGATGAAGGCTATGCATTCGTGGATATTTCACCCCGTATCGACCAGGATATGGAAAATTTAGTCGTCAATATTATTTTTGACATTGACAAGGGTCAGCAGGTATATTTTGAAGAAATTACCATCAGCGGTAACACCAAAACCCGGGACAAGGTGATTCGCCGGCAGTTGCAGGTTTATGAACAGGAGCTTTACGGCGGCCAACGGCTAAAACGCAGCGTGCGAAATTTATATCGATTGGATTATTTTGAAGATGTAAAAGTAAATACCATCAAGGGCAGTGCCGAAGACAAAATGCGGCTGCGCATCGATGTGACTGAAAAAAACACAGGGGCGTTTAGTTTCGGTGCCGGGTTCGGCAACGTGGAAAATCTTTTTCTGACCGCCTCTGTTGCTGAAAGAAACCTGTTTGGACGTGCTCAGACGCTGTCGCTCAAGGGACAGGTGGGAGCCAAGACCACCCGGTTCACCTTGAGTTTTTTGGAACCATGGTTGTTTGATATTCCTTTATCCGCCGGGGCAGATCTCTACAACTGGAACTATAATTTTAGCGATTACGATAAAGACAGTATCGGCGTAAAGCTGCGTTTCGGATATCCCTTAATCGATTATACCCGAGGATATCTCTCCTATAACTACGATATTGCAGATCTAAAAAATGTGAGTGACAACGCTGCCAACGCGATCAAAAACGATGAAGGGAAAAATGTCAAAAGCAGTATCGGCGCGCGGATAAGATACGATTCCAAAGATCAGCTTTTTCATCCGACCAAAGGATCCGCGCATGATGCAAATTTTGAGTTTGCCGGACTGGGCGGAAATGTTGGTTTTACCAAATACACTGCTGAAACCAGCTGGTATTACCGACTGGTTTGGCAATTGATCGGTGTGCTGCATGCCAAGGCCGGTTACATCAGACCACTGAAGGGCAAAACACTGCCGGACTATGAAAAGTTTTATATGATCGGCATCGATGCCTTGAGGGGATTTGAGCGCGATGACCTGAGTCCGCGGGATAAAAACGGTGCCGAAGTCGGCGGCAATAAATTTTTGCAGTTTAATGCCGAAGCTCGATTTCCATTGGTGAAAGAGGCCGGGGTCTACGGGGTGGCTTTCTTCGACACCGGAAATATCGAAAAAGAGGGTGACATGATCAAGCTGGACGACTTGCGGGAAAGCGCCGGGCTCGGTATCCGCTGGCAATCGCCCATGGGGCCGATTCGACTGGAGTACGGATGGATCCTCGATCAGAAATCCACGGACCACGGTCGCGGAAGTTGGGAATTTTCTATGGCAACGTCATATTAGACGGAAACGGTCTTCATAGAGCGCTTTTGGACCTTCGGTCGCGGAATTTTGCGCTAAAATTTTGTCTCCGATTTTAATTCACGTGCTATTTTATCAATAATAGGATATACGTTCCTTAAGCCTTTATCGGATTTTATCTGACAACATGTTGTAGGGAACTTATATAATTTGCGACATTAAATTATCAGCGTGCTTGCTACTCTTAAGGGGCCACTTTTTCCGAGCGTAGTCTCGGAAAAAGCATAGGCCCTTAGTAATTATTTTTATGCATTTTATGGCAAAACATTTTTGCCGCCAAGACACCAAAACACAAAGATAAAATTTAGCAAACTGGTTTGCTTTGTGTTTTTGTGGCCATTTTTTCGGTTATCCGGGTTGGGGTCTGCAACCACAGTCGGCACATGATTAGCCTGCCGGTAAGCGCTAGGGAAGTTATTGAATAACAAAGGAGGATATAATGAGAATACTCAAACCTGTTTGGATAATTTTGATCTTTATTTTTGTTTTCTTCAGTCAGCCGATATTTGCCGCCGATGTCGCCAAGATCGGCGTTATCGATTTGCAAAAAATCCTTGAGACTTCCGCCGCCGGAAAATCCATCCAGGCTGAACTTAAAAAAGAGAAGGATAAAATGGAGGCGGATCTGAAGAAAAAAGGCGCCGAAATTGAAAATATCCGAAAGCGTCTTGAACGCGAGTCCATGGTGATGGGCAAGGAGATGCGTGAAGAAAAAGAACGGGAATCCCGAATTAAGATCAATGATTTTAAATCTCTTCAAAAAAAATACCGATCGAATTTGCAAAAACTTGAAGGGAATTTAATGGGCCGGCTAAAAACCGATATCGATGAGATTGTACAGGAAATGGGAAAAAAAAAAGGGTATCTTCTTATTATCAATAAATTTGGCGTCCTCTACTCGCCCAACTCCATTGATGTAACGGATAAAGTCATCGGGAAACTCAAC
>CALZJV010000842.1 GCA_945787595.1 uncultured Desulfobacterales bacterium
GTCCGTGGCAAATACCGGAAATCCTTCACTGTCATTGTCCACAAGCGGTTGCCCGAGGCCTTCATTTTGGACGGTACATACGAACGGATACTGATGCGGACCCGAAAAAACGGGGCCGGTCATCGGATAGTTGGTAAGTGTAAGGTTTACCGTCTTTGGACGCCCCTTGCCCCGTCCATTCGGCTTTACCTTAATCGTGTTTTCGCCGAGTTTGAACCCGTCGATGACACCAGTCAGGGTTCGTGTACTTGGAATCCGAATAAAGTGGTCGGATTGGTCAGTTTCATTGACCAGAACAACGACCTTGTGAAGAGGAACCGTCCTCGGAACTTTAATATGGAGGCGTGCGTTCCCACCGGTCACCTGGTCAGGTGCACTGGATACTACCTCCACGACGAATTCCAGCTTGGCCTTTTTTGAATAGGCCGCTTTGGCATCGAGAGTTAAAGTAAAAACCGTCGCAGATAGAGAGAACGCAAGGGCAAATATCAGCAAGATACGAACAAGTCGGTTACAAATGGTGAAATTCGGTAATTTCTTCATCATTTACCTCCATCATGAACTTCTGCCGAGTCAAAAAAATCAGCAGAATAGCGTTCATTCAAATTCCTATCATATTGCCGACCGGAAAATCACTATAATCATTAAGTTGGACTGATAAAGAACAGAAGAATTGTAATCTTGCTAGGCTAGAACCAGGATGATTTTATTGAAGATAAATGCAACTAGTATTGATTTCCAATAACAAAAGCCTTCGGAAAGGTAGATGAACCACAACCCCTTTGGAGGCTTTATGATGGAAATTTTAGACATCCTTTCTTCAGTAATAGTTTCATAACCTGTTTAGAATAATAGTTTGTATTATGGTTTACAGGCAGATGAAATAATTAACAGAGAATCATTTGGTCAGTCTGATGGGAGGTTGGCCCTTCAGACATTATTTAGTAATACCGAACTTTTTCTGAAGAGGAAATAGATGTCGAGCAGTGATGGGAATGTTATGTCATTATAATCTTCATGTCAAACAAAAAGTCTTCGAATCTAATCTCCCTAGTAATCATACCAATTAGGTATAGTAACTAGATCAGAATAAATTTACGTTTTACAGCTCCCGAGACTTCTACTATGTGGTATCTGATGCGCGCTTTACTTTAATTATATCTCATAATTTATAGATAGTTACAGAGCTCTGCGTAATAAGAAAACAACAAAGAAGGCGAATTTAGATCGCATACGCCATAACTTTTGTTAAGACAAATAAAATATGTGTAGAAAATAATTTAACCTACTATTTTACTACATAGTGGCAGTTTCCTTCTTATAGGAAATAAATTTGATTTAAACCATTTACATCATTTTTCCTTGACATTAGAGTTTTACTATTATAGAAGCAAACGAATATGGCCTAATCCGTACCTTAAAAAGATCGTGCCTGCAGATATCTCCTATTGTTTATTTCTTTCTTCATGGCGGCTTGTTCTCAGAACTCTTAGGGTTAAGTACAATTCACTCCTTCTTTTAGGCCAGAGGATATATATTTTTAAAAAACTATCTGTTTTCTGACACTTTCTAACTTACCCATTTACCGTGGAGAAATCCATGAAAAGCGGTTTAGTGAAAGTACCGGGAATTAGCCTCCTGAAGGATTATTGAATCCTTTTGGAGGCTTTTTTATTCAATCCCGCCGTTGCCTGGATCACATTTGTAGAACGTAAGTTCGGTGACGAATTTACTTAGATTTCGGCCGAGCTCAATTGAGAATCTCAGGACTTAGTGCTGAGTTAACAAATAAGTTGCTGTAATACCCTAAAATCCGTCACGGTAATCGCTAATCGACGCACTAAGTTAAACAGGGAGAAATAGTAAGTTGAGATTAAGGGAGGTGATAAAAAATAGAATAAAAATGAGAAAATAGTTAACCAAAAAAACTACAGGGAGGAGGCAAAAATGAGTTTAAAATCACATTTCAAAATTTTTTCAGCTCATGTAAAAGTAGCCGTTTTATTGGTTATAGTTCTGAAATTTAACTGAGTGTTTACTGGTGGCTCTATCATAACGCTCAAAAGTAATGTCTGTTGTGGTAGGGAGATTCTGTCAAATCTTGCGGTCAATAATATCGTAAAGCCGGTGTGATCACCCTAGTTGGTTCGAGCCACCATTTTCAAATAAAAACCTTTAAAAGCAAGGGAGGGACAGTGATCATGAAAAAACGAATTTTTTGGTTTATCCCACCGATTTTGATTCTGTTGCTTGCTTTCAGCATTCCAGCGCTGGCAAAGGAGCATGTCAGTTACTCCGCCATCATGACCTTCGATGAGGTGGAGGATGAGCTGCTTAAGCTGGAAAAACGCAGCAAAGGGCTAATTGAGGTGGACATCGCCGGTTATACATTGGAAGAAAGACCATTGTATATCGCCAAAGCCGGCTGGGGACCCAAAAAAATGTGGATCCAGGGCCGCATTCACGGTGGTGAGCCCCTCGGCAACAATGTCTGCCTGGAATTTTTAAAAAGCCTGCTCAGCAGCGACAAGAAACTGCTGGATGAAATGACCTTCTGGGTGATTCCCTGCTATAACCCGGATGGTGCCGAACGGAACTGGCGCGGCAATGCCCTGGGTGTCGACCTGAACCGGGACTGGAACCGCAATTACCGCTGGATGTTTTGGGTGGAGTGGGACGACCCGACTTTAAATCAACGGGATTTTCCGATACTGCCGGCCGAAAAAGGCTATTTCCAACCCGAATCCCAAGCATTCAGGCTGGCCTGGGAGGAGTTTCACCCGGATTACATGATCGATATCCACCACCAGGGAACCCCCGTTGTCGAGGGCACCAATGAAATGAGCACCTTTTCCTTCGGTATATCGGTGGCCGAACACTCCCTGAAAGGCCTTTCGGGAATCGATGGACACCCCCTGACTGGTGCTCCGGATCTGACCTACATCTGGGATACGTGTCGCCGCATGGCAGTAGTGGGCTACGATGCCGCCGAAAAACTGGGGTACTGCACGCCGACCATGTACTGGTTCAAGGGTATAGACATTTGGGAGGGGGTGACTTCCAGCCAGATGCTGGGGCTTCCCGGAGACGTGCCGGCACCTATCTGGGACGGCACCGAAGACGATATCGCCTGGACTCCCGAACACAACACGGCCGCCATCTTCTTCGAAACCCGGGGAGGAATCGGCAATAAGAGCCGGGGGTATCTGATCCATCAAAACGTGGTGGCGTTGCATGCCATTGCCGATGCGATTGCCTCAGATGAGCTGGAAGATGCCGACCCGGATCGCTGGTGGGAGCTGCCCTGGGCCACTTACGATTATGGGAACTGGGGTTACCGGGAAGAATAGTTGACCACTAATTGAGCCGGCGCCGGGATTACCCCGGCGCCCTTTAGCTATACATGACATCATTGTTTATCACGTATCATTCGCCACAAAGGGCCACAAAAATGTAGCGGCGGGCTTTATGCCCGCCAGAATGAACGCTGCAATCACATCTCCCGGGTGGGGATCAACGGCTCGACTGAGCTCGCCGAAGCCCCCACCCTAGGGTTAAGTATGGATTTCACCATATATTGAATACACAAAAATTTATTAGGTTTATCATCAAAAGGAGAAATTGCTATGCCAAAACTAATTTTAAAAACAGGGATTTTCTGTATGGTTTTCACCTTGATGGTGTTCGGAATCGCTTTTGCGGACCCCCAATCGATTCCGAACGGTCCTTGGGTTCAGCCTGAACAAACCGTCAAATTAGAAGCACTCACCAGCATGGAAGAGCTCCAAATGAAGCTCTTTAACATTTATGCCCGCTCCAAGGGCCGCATGGAGGTTGAGATTGC
>CALZJV010000843.1 GCA_945787595.1 uncultured Desulfobacterales bacterium
ATCGTAGCTGAAAATATCGCCACCGGTCTGCCATATCCGAAAATCGAAAAGACGGTGCCGCAGTTTCTTACTATAGAAGAATATATGCTTTTAATCCGCCACTTCACCGACCGGACAAGTTCACCCTTTGGCTTGAGAAATCTCATCATCATCATGCTGCTGGGTACCTTGGGCCTTAGAACCAGTACCCTGACCACCCTCAATATTGAGGATATCGACCTCACATGCGGCCTGCTGTGGATCAGGGAAAAAGGACGAAGGCACCGCAGCATGGTGCTGCCGCACTGTCTTTGTAAAATCATTCGCAACTATTTTGTTCACCAGCCCCGCAAAAAAGGACCCTTGCTCATATCCAAACGAAAAAAACGCATCTCCCCGCGCACATTGCAGGATATCTTCCGAACAGCGGCCGATCATCTCGGCATCGATAAAAAGCTGCACGCCCGGCTTTTCCGCCATACCGCGGCTACTCATCTTAACAAGGTTGCCGGCATCGAGATTACACAGCACGTGCTCGGCCACAGCCACAGGGCAAACACCCTTAAATACGCACACCTCAATCCAGATCAATATGCCGCTTATATGAGAAAACACCCCTTTATGAGAAAGGAGCCACAATGATCGCGCTAATCGATTTGTATCGCAAAGAGCTTTTAAAGGTTAACGGATTCTCACCTTCTACCGTTGAGACCTATAGCCTCAGTATCAAGGCTTTCTGTCGTTTTGCCAAAAATGAACTTCAATCCGATCCGGTTAAAGTAAAAGGCCCTCAACTGCTTAAATGGATCTTGTATCTGAAAAACACCGGTATCGGTCACAGCCGAATCGAAAATCATCATTATGCATTGAAAAGCTTTTTTGGCTTCTTGAAAAAATCAGGTCACATCTCCTCGAATCCGGCCGAGGCTCTGCCGCTTTTGATCACCCGCAGACGACAGGTAACAAAACCTATTTCAACCCGCAACGCTTTTAAACTGCTTGATTCCTTCGATCAAAGCACCTGGCATGGCTTGCGCAATTATACCATGCTCGCCGTGCTCTGGACAATGGGCCTTCGAACCAGCGAGCTGACCGGCCTAAAAGTACGTGACTTTGAAACAGGCCATGGCAAGCGCGTCGGACTACTGCGCATTCGCGGCAAAAATAAAAAACAGCGTGCCCTGTTTGTCGTTGATCGATTATTCGATGCACTTATTCGCTATCTGATTCATCCGTTATCGCCGCATAAAAAACTTGCACCTCTGTTCCCGGGCCAACCCAATACCGCCCTATCAAATAGCAGGCTGCAGCGCATTGTTAAAGATCAAGCCAAAAAGACAGGCATAAAAGAAAATGTGACACCGCGCGTGCTCAGACATTGTTTTGCCACCGAGATGTATCATCAAAACATCCCACTAGACGCTATCCAGTACATGATGGGCCATGACTCAATTGCCGATACTTCCATTTATGTGCATGTCTCGGATAAATTGAAACAATTGGCTCTGGACAACATTTTCATCTCAGGGAGGTTAGCATGGCAGTAGCCACACAGGTCTTCTTCAAGTACATCAATGAATTTTTTGCCTACCGTCACAATATCTACGAAGTCAGCCGGCAAACTGTTAAAAGCAACCGCGTCGATTTGAATTTGTTTAAAAATTTCATCGAATCGCAGAATCAAAAAACCATCTGTGGCCCGGCGGTAATCGACTTCCAATACTATCTTAAAAATCAACGTCACAATTGCGGTGCTTCCATCAACCGCAAAATCTTTACCCTCAGAAGCTATGCAAATTTTGTAAAGCTCTATGATCCTGCCAGCGCAGATTCATTGCCCTTTTATGACGTGCTGAAAATACGCTCCGGGTATCGAAGACAACCAGGCGCCTTGACACCGCAACAAATCAATCTGTTGTTAAAGCAGATCGATACCCACACCATCCTGGGCATTCGCGACTACGCTGTCTATGCCCTGATGTATCAGCTCGGCTTGCGGGTCGGTGAAGTCCATAGCCTCAATCTGCAAAATATCGATCTTAAGAAAAATAAGATCATCGTTATCGGAAAGGGAAATAAACCACGATCTTTGCACATCAACAGCGAGTTATGCGACATCCTTTGCCAATACCTGGCCGTGCGCGATCAGTTTTATAACAGCTGGCTCACTCCGGCTCTATTTGTCTCTAAAAAGGGAAATCGTCTGGCAATCCGCACCATGGAAGATAATTTTAAAAAAATCCTGTTTTACGCTTCCATTAGTGTTCCTTTTAACATTACCTGCCATACACTATTGGTCATGCCTCGGCGCGAAGTACTCAACCTTATATCCATCCTTCTCAGGTTAGAATCAGAAAGGCAATGGAAAAACTGCCGGGTATTAAATTTGTCAAAGAACTGATACGAAAAGGAGAGCTTCAATTACGATTCCAAAAGTCATTCAGGCCTAAAAGAGAGTAATATTCTTTCTTGGATATTTACTAGTTATTATCTTTTTTTTAATCCTAATATAATGGACCGGGAGAAGTGCTTTCAAATCTCATTTGACTATCTTTATTATTAAATATTTTTCTTGAAATTTTTGCTTTTATAATGCAGACTGTAGAATAATAACTTTTTCTTGTCATGTTTTATCAGAAAATGCCCTTCTAATTGCGCCTAACTTTGCATCTCACCGCGGGGTTCGTTTCCGGTGAGCAGCGGCACATTTTCAGACCAAGCTTGCACGGCCTTTACGTGAAACCGCTATCTTCACGCCGTCTGCTCTACTGGTTTGTTATGCGATATTTTTTTGAAGATATGCGCCACATTAAAAATGGTACAAAAAAGAAAATACCGCAGCCAGTAATTGACCCATAAGATCGATTAGAGACCAGGGATGCATCAATAAATCGATCAACAAATGGTAAAGATAGCATTGCCAATAAAATTGAAGCAAAGTTATATCTGAAAATGGTATTGTGAAAGTTTAATAATTTCTTTTTAAAATTTTGTGAAACACTTAGCCAAACTATCAATAGAGATACTCCCATTCCTACAAAATATACTGGACTGACATACCGAAACCAATGATCATAAACGGAAGCTTTAGTGGCTGGAACTAGTGCAGCTAAATAGGAAAGGCTTCCAATGATTGTTGCAAACAGTGTTTTCATATAATTACTGCATAACGTTGCGGATCACCTGCCGGCGTTACCACCTTCGAGCTACCACAGGCCTTTACGATAAACCCGCCAGCTATTTCCGGTTAGGTGCATTCGCCTTGTTATGCATAATTTCTGATCTCATCCGAGAGT
>CALZJV010000844.1 GCA_945787595.1 uncultured Desulfobacterales bacterium
AGGGATTTCAAGTCGAAACTCCCCGGAAGGATAATGAAAAATCAGTGATTCAATATGGATCATGCTCATGTTATCCTACACCTGCAGGCAAAGAAATTTGGGTTAAGGATTTTCAACAACATACACCACTGTGTTGCCTTCGTAATAAGGACGATAGTAAACCCCGCCACAGCTTTTGTACTTCACACTGCGTTTAATTACCGTCGTGCAGCCGGCAGGCAGCGTGTGTACCCTGGTGCCTGTTGCGACCCGGCGCGCGGTTCTTTTTTTCGTGCGGCGATGCGCACCCGCAACGCTATGGGGGCTGGCCGGCCGACCCAAGCGGGCCTCCGCATTTCTGACTGAAAATAAATTTGGGGTATCAGCCACAGGAAAGTCGATAACCAGTGCAAAAGATAATAAGAGCAAAAAAAGGAGTGTCGGCCTTTGCTTTGAAAGGTTTTTTAAAATATGGATATTCATAATCTGACTCCTTTGGTTGTCATTGTCTTATGAACGATCAATTTTCAACCGGAAAAAATTTAATTTCTTCAGCTTTATCTGGTGCCAAAAAGGTAAACAGGCTTTCCTTTAATTGAGCAGAAACATTCCAATCGGTCAGCAAAGCAGTGAATTGGGGGGCGCCCGCTAGCCACTTGGAGGTAATTATGAGCTTTCTGGGAAGCGGCGTCTCGCTGTTTTCAATCCAGATCTGCCAGTCGGTCTCCTTTCCTCGAAACGCCAAGTGATGGCATTCGACGCCAAAAACAGTGCTCAAACCAGCGTATCCGCCGGACTGCACGTCTTCGATCAGAAGGTCATACGAATTTCTGTAGATCAGGTCCGCTGCGGGAGCCACCAGTCCGAAGGACTGCTCGGCATAATCCAGCGCCGATTCAATATTTTCGGGCGCCTTGGCGGTCGCGTAATAGTTTACTTTTTTTCCGTAAAGGGTAACGCTTTTGCCATCGAAAAAAAGTTGCTGATTAAATATATCTCCGCTGATATCCGCCCTCAGTCGGTTTGGGCGTTTGATGGATACGTCAGCGGAACGCCCCAGCTGTATTTTCTGGCCGGTCTCGAGCAGGGTATCGACGCTGTTTTCGAGATGAATCGTGAATTGTTCAAGGGTGTTCAGGTAATCACTCATCTGGCGCAGTACTTTATCCGCCTTGGCATCAATGGCCTTAACGGCCACTTGGCCCTGAGCGAATGCCGGGCAACTCAACAGCGCTCCGCATAAAATTAAAATAATAAAAATCGTTCGTTTAATCATAACAATGCTCCTTTTCTTCTCTTTTCTTTAGGTATAAACCAAAGGCAATACCCATCACAACGAGCAGTACACTTCCAATTGCTAAAATGTCTGCGCATGTCTGCGTGGGCGTGCCGGGTCGTAGCTTCTCGCGAAGCCTGGTCTGCGGCTCATAATCAAGCTTTCGGTTTTGCGTAAGGATCGATCCGTTTTTCTTCCAGCAGCTCAAGATCCGTGATCTTCCAGGCGGCATCCTCCGGTTCCACGGTGATGTTGGCTTCGTACTGGTTTTCGCGGGTGTGAATGTGCCCCCAGTGGCCGACGGTTCCCAGAGCGGTCCATTTAGCGTGAAACAGCAGGCCCAGGGGGTGGTCTTTTAGCGAGCTCACTTCGACATCCTGAATTTTGACCTCCTTGACTCTGGCCTGGGCGCCGCCGGCCTGGGTGACCACCAGGGACTTTCTGCTCTGCAGGTAGATGTCGGACAGCAGATCCCCGCTGACACTGGTGGCCAGCCGGTCGTAAACGTCTTCTTCTTCCCGAAAATCAAAAGACCGGTAGATGTTCTTAATCAAACTGTCCAACACGACCACCGCATCTTTGTCGGTCATCTTCGGTGCTATGACAGCAGGCTTGGCCACCGCTATCTTCAAGAAAGGGTAGAGCAGAACACTGCCGACAATGAGTAGCACCGCAAGTCCTATGTATAGGCCGAGCGATATGGCGCGCTGCCATTGTTTCCTGATTTGCAAAGCAACGGGCAGCAAAACCAATAGGCAGAGGACACTGGCGAGCGGTATTTTCAACGTCGTCAGGGATTCGTCCAGTGCCACTTTCACAATAGTTGGCATCTGATAAGTCTTCAGAAAATTGTTCCAGGTGAACAGATTGTCTTCGGGGGTCACATAGGAGGGGAACGGTCCGGCCGGATCGACGGCATTGGTGGGTACTTTTTGAATTCTTTCCGAAAACAGGTCCCAGTCCACCGTCACTTTTTGAGGAATTTCCTTGGTAAGGTAGGTAACGATCACATCCGCTCGGGCTGATCGATGAAAAATGTGCGGGTCATGGTGTATTTGACAAAACTGGTACGATCCAGAATCGGCGGCAGTGACTGCCCGTCGATCAGCACCTTGCTGTGCTGCAGCAGAAAGTCTCCGATACGCTTTTTCAGTGGCTCGAACTCATCTACCTCTATGTATTCGTCGCCACCAAGACCCAGGTTCATCCATGCCTGCATGTCCTTAACCCGCACCAGGGTTTCATGTCGAACTTCAAAGGGCTCGATGTACAAAAAGGTCCTCATTCCCGACTGCTGCCAGCGCTTTAAGGCTTTGTTCTCAAATTTGCTGTACCACGGATCTTCCCAGTCGAGAAGCAGTCGCGCTGGTTCCGACAGATAGCGGTAGTCTACCACGGGCACTTGCTTGTGATAGGCAATAAAACCGATGGAGGCATCCGGAATTCCGCCTTTTCCGAGAGGCGGGACGATCGTCAGAGCATCGGGTTGTGACTTAAACGAATAGATCAATTCGGCATAGAGCACCCGTTTGTCTTTAGGGGGACCGGGAACCGGCTGGCGGGTGAAGGGATTTATCATGCCGGCAAATGGGTTTGGCCGCTCCGTGCGCATCCGCGGCCCTACCAGTTTCAATTCAGCCTGTAGCCTTTTTTGGCCTTCGGTGAGAAACTGAAAGGTTTCCTCTGATAACCGTTTCATACGCTCCTGGATGGGCGGCGGCTCGATGCCGGACGCCTTCAAAAAATCTTCCGGCAATAGATCGACAAATTTATCGAGATCACCAACATAGATTTCCAGCACCAGCCGGAGATGGTCATCCTCGACATAGATTTCCGCAATGTTCGATGCGCTCTGGGCTCCGGTCAGGTTGATCCAATCGGCTAGGGCCGGTGGAACCAAAATTGAGAAGACCAGCAAGAAATTAAAACAGACAAGACTTTGTTTTTTCATAATAAAACCGCACGTAAGCTCTTGTTTCGCCCCTTTTATAGAGAGCGATTTCCGGCAGTCTCGTGTGAAACTTCAATCAAATTACAGTTTTGCCACTAGGGCACTAAGACACGAAGTGATTGTATATATTTGAAATCATTATATCTATTTGGGTAAAGATCCAATAAATTCCACTGTAATCTTGGTGTCTTTGTGGCT
>CALZJV010000845.1 GCA_945787595.1 uncultured Desulfobacterales bacterium
ACGTTGGGCACAAAAAATTATTGACATTGAGCATACCAGAGGTTATACTTTTTTCATTACATGGAGGTATACCAGTGGCAAATATTAAAACTGCAATATCTATCGAGAAGCCAATATTTGAGCAGGTGAATGACCTTGCTAAAAATCTGAATATTTCACGGAGTCGCCTATTCGTTATAGCAGCTCAGGAGTTTATACAGCGTCATACCAACATGGAACTTCTTCAAGCTATCAATGATGCATATGATGATTTGCCTGATGCCGACACAAAAATTATTGATAAAATGCGTCCACGACATTTGAAAATGGTAAAAGACCAATGGTAATCAATCAGGGCGACGTATATTGGATAGATTTCGACGAACCCTCCGGATCAGAACCTGGTTATCGACATCCGCATATTGTAATACAAAACAATATTTTTAATCGTAGTCGGATTAATACGGTTGTCGTATGTTCGCTGACTTCAAATCTCAAAAGATCAAAATCGCCAGGTAATGTCACTCTCAAAAAAGGCGAGGCTAATTTACCCAAGAAAAGCGTTGTAAACATATCCCAAATCTTCACTGTAAATAAAAGCGATCTTTCAGAAAAAATCGGGACACTTCCCAAACAGCGAATTGCTCAAATTTTAGAAGGTATCCGGCTTCTCACAGAACCAAGAGAAATAGATTGAGGGGCAATTGCCCAACAATCGCATGAAGATGGACGGGCTAATTCCTGCGGATTTGGAGTGAGCAGGTCATTTTCAAGAGCGTTGCAATTCGCAATGCTCAGTTTTCTATCCGCCCGCCACTTATGCCAAACGATAGGGCGGACCGCTCGCTGAAGCTCGCTTGGCCTGCGGCCGTCCGCCCTATCGGGCTGCGAGATGAGCCAATTGAGTTTGATAGGCGTCGCTCTCATCTCGCAGCCCGTTAGGCAAAACTAGATCTTGCCATGCTGGTGGACATGTGTCAGATCACAGGGGAAGGATATTCGTTATGAAAGTATCTACATGTTCATTTCGACCAATTTTAGTTCCTTGTGGTCTTGGTCTGCAAAACATTGATTATCAAGTCGACCCATATGTCGGGTGCGAACATTACTGCCAATACTGTTATGCGCTTAATCAAGCTGAAACGGACTGGACCAAAGAAATTCTTATCTATAAGGACATTGCCGGTCAACTAAATGGAGAGCTTGAAAAAATATCTCCTCAGACAATATACATGGGATACAATACCGATCCTTACCAACCCTGTGAGGCTGAATATCGCCAAACCAGAAAGGTCTTGGAGTTATTCTTAGAAAAGGGTTTTTCGGTAAGTATTCTGACTAAGTCTGATCTGGTCGTCCGTGATATGGATGTATTGCAAGAAATGGTCGCCGCCTCTGTCAGCGTCTCGGTTGCATTCAATGATAACCTTATCCGTCAGCAGTTTGAAGCCAATACAATAGACACGGAGGACAGAATCAAAGCTTTACGTAAATTGAGGGAGGCAGGCGTTAAGACATCCGCTTTGATTTGTCCGGTTATTCCCTATATTACAGATGTGACGCTATTGATTGATAAGTTGGCGCTACACACTGATGCAATCTGGATATACAGCCTCAGCATTGAAAAAAGCTCAGATCGAAATTGTCAAAATTTTCAGGGCATATTAAAAGCTCATTTTCCCGATTTGAAGAAACAGATTGAAGAGGTAATATTCTTAAAAGATCATCCCTATTGGGTAAAGCTTCGGCAAGAATTACAGAATATTCAGAAGGCTAGGCAATTAGACTTGAGAATTCATTTATAGTAACTTTTCAATGCATGATACTTAATGCCTAACAAGACGGTTTCACCTGATCGCAGGATCCGGACGATTTACAAAGTTTTGAAGTTGCATGAATTTTTGGTATTCAACCAGTCTTTAATATTTCTTGCGCCAGGTGAACCGCAGGCGTTATGCCATCAATGAATATGGAAAAAAGAAACTTTGAGAATCAATTTCGAGATCTGATCGGTAAAAGAAATTCTCGAGTAAGATATTATGAAATTAAATATCATGATACGGACAATATGTGGCAATATGACGCGCGTTTCGACTCACTTGATTTCGGTTTTGATATACTATGTGAAGATGATTTCCTTTTTCCTAATTCGTGGGGCAGCGAATTTTACCAATACGGTATATCTCCAGATAAAAATAATTTACCAACATCAAGCGAATACCGATCTATTGATGTATCAAAAACAAGTCGATGGGCTGACTTTCTGAATGTGAAAATAACAGATGTACACATAGTTTGGTCTTGGGTAGAAGAAACGGGCTTGGTCAAAAACAAAATATACTATCCACAAGATCTGATACTAAGGTTTGATAACAACAGGGATATATTTATATCAGCGCTTCAAATAGAAACCGACAATTCATTTATGGGTATGACAGACAATATCACGGTATTTTTTGACAGAAGCATTGCAAAATCATTTAAAGCCGAATTAGAGGCATAACAAAGCCACTTGAGCAGACGGCCTGAAGATAGCGGTTTTACGTAAAGTCCTTGCAAAATTGACATTTAGTTAGGCCGCTGCTCAGTGGCGGACGTTCTGCTGATCAAATATGAGGGAATAAATGACATCAAAAATCATCGGATATAGTGGATTTGATTCTTCTGAAGAATGCTATGAGTATTTTGAAAACTCATGCTATATCGCCGATACTCCCCAATCGGCTAAAAATTTAATGCGAAATAGTTACTCCTGTTGGGGGAAGTATCGAATTGATCCCGTCACAATTGATCAAATTATGGATGATTTCGGGGCTTCTTGTGGAGACTATGCAATGGAAAAACAAGCCTTCGATAGATTCAAATCTGTGGCCGACAAAGAAAATATCCGCTTTAGTGTAAATGAGGAAGATTGTGATGTTCCACTGATGATTGTCGAAGTGAAAGGAGTTAAAATTTCAGATGAATAAAGATATGACCGCCGCAGATAGGGATAGGGACGCCCATCGCTGAGCGCCCCTCCCACACCACCGGACATACGGGTCACGTATCCGGCGATTCGGCTGGTCTAACAGACACAGATAG
>CALZJV010000846.1:0-1053 GCA_945787595.1 uncultured Desulfobacterales bacterium
AGTCCCCATCGTGGGGCGGGTATGCATGGACCTGACCATGCTGGATGTGGGCGCAATTTCGGGGGTGGCGCTTGAAGACGAAGTGGTCGTATTTGGAGACCAGGTAAACGGAGCTGTCACGGCGGATGAAATCGCCTCGAGCCTGGACACCATTAACTATGAAGTCGTATCGACGATTACCGGCAGGGTACCCCGCGTGTATTTGAAATGAGAGAAATCATTTTAATCAATATTACCGGCAAGGATAAGACGGGTCTGACCGCCAGCCTGACCAACATTCTTGCCCAGTACGAGGTCACGATTCTGGACATCGGTCAGGCGGTGATCCATGACTACCTTTCCCTCGGCATCCTGGTGGAAATTCCATCCGCCCATAAATCCTCATCGATTCTAAAAGATCTCTTGTTTCAAGCCCACAAACTGGGGATCCAGATTCGCTTTTCCGCCATCGATGAAATCCGTTACGCAGCATGGGCTCAGAAATATGGCCGCGAACGCCGAATCATTACCCTGCTGGGTCGCCGGCTGACAGCAGCCCAGTTGTCTAAAGTCACCGCTGTGATTGCAGCCAACCATTTGAATATCGATGTGATCACCCGGCTTTCCGGACGAATTTCACTGGATGCTCCCGAATCGTTTCCCAAGGCCTGTGTTCAGTTTACCGTATCCGGACGACTCGATGAGCCCGGCCGATTTCGCGGCAGGTTGGTTGAAATTTCCGAACAAACCGGGATTGACATTTCCTTTCACGTGGACGACATTTATCGTCATGCCCGCAGGCTGGTGGTATTCGACATGGATTCCACCCTGATCCGGGGCGAAGTCATCAATGTGCTGGCAAAACATGCCGGTGCAGGGCAACAGGTAGCCCAAATCACCGAATCCACCATGAACGGTGAAATCGATTTCAAAGAAAGTCTCTGCCGGCGAGTCGCTCTGCTAAAAGGCCTTGACGAAAAGGTTCTGGCACAGGTGGCCGGAAACCTTAAACTCACCGAAGGAGCCAAGCGCGTCATCCATACCCTGAAAAAGCTTGGCTACAAGATCGGCATC
>CALZJV010000846.1:1119-3356 GCA_945787595.1 uncultured Desulfobacterales bacterium
CGATCGGCGACGGCGCCAATGATCTGCCCATGATCAGCATTGCCGGTCTGGGGATTGCGTTTCACGCCAAATCCGTTGTCAAAGAAAATGCACAAAGATCCATCTCCAGCGTGGGATTGGATGGACTGCTGTATTTGATGGGAATCAGTGAAAGAGAGATACGGCAGCCCTAGCCACAGGTTTATCTCTGTATATTGTGTTTCGAGATTCAATTCTTTAGATATTATTTGAGCATTAGGCACATCCAAAGTCAGCATATTTCTTTCATCCCCACCCTTGACAAGTAAAAAGAAATACAAACCATTGTTAAAATACCACTTTGTGTCAATTCCCCATTATATCCATCATAATTTGGCGAGATTTTGTTTTATTTTCTTAAATAAGGAGATTTAAAATGATTGGTAAAATGACATCGGTTTTATGTTTTTTAATCGTAGGGCTCACTTTACTTCCAACGCCCGGACAATCTGCCGACGATACAATTACACCTGTCCCGGTTGCTGAACAGATATACATGCTTGTGGGAAAAGGCGGTAATATCGGTTTGTTTGTCGGTGAAGATGGCACATTTTTAATTGACGACCAGTTCGCTCCTTTAACGGAAAAAATTGTAGAAGCCATTAAATCGATCGGCGGCGATTACCCCAAGTTTCTGATCAATACTCATTACCACGGTGACCACACAGGCGGGAACGAGAAGCTGGGTCAAGGCGGCACCTTAATTTTCTCTCACGATAATGTGCGTGAGCGCCTGAAATCCGGTTACTTTATCAAAGCGTTCGATATGAAACAGGCAGGCATTGCTCGGGAAGGTTTACCTGTTGTTACTTTTTCTGAGGATATCAAATTCCATCTTAACGGTGACATCATCCTTGCCACACATGTGCCTCATGCCCATACCGATGGTGACAGTTTTATCTATTTTCAGGCAGCCAATGTTATCCACGCCGGCGATTTGTTTTTCAATGGTTTCTATCCATTTATCGACGTTACCCATGGTGGTTCCCTCAAGGGGGTGATTAATGGTGTGGACAAAGTTTTATCGATCGCTGATGACAGTACGAAAATTATTGCGGGGCACGGTCCCTTAGGAGATAAGAAACAGTTGGCAAGTTACCGTCAGATGCTTGAAACCGCTTATGAACGCTTGAGAAAACTTAAAGCGGAAGGGAAAACCGCCCAAGAGGCGGCCGCCGCCAAGCCCCTGGCTGATCTTGATGCAACCTGGGGCAATGGGCTCTTCAAGAGCGATCGCTGGATCGAGTTGATCTATTCCGGGGTCTAAACGAAAATACGACGAATTTGTTTCACTCCACGTCCAGTAAAAATCTAATTTAATCAACAGCCCCAACCGTATAGGTCTTGTTTTGCTCACTGACAAATGTTTCCTTGTTTTATCTGATAACACGAAAATAAGGGAAATTTGGGTTCATCTTGAATTAAAATGTTATCCAAAGCATAGAAAAGGGGGCGTATCTAATAAAGATATTGGAATAGTGGATTGAATACATCGCCAGCTAAAGATGGCTGACCATATATAAATTCCCGGTTTGCGTTGGGCTTCCTCCGGCGGGTTCGAGAGTGATCTCAAAGGATTTAAAATTCGAAAGTGATCCACTGGATTGAATTTCTACTACGGCATATCCGGTTGATGTGACGGAGAAAACCCCACCACTGACTTGCCGGCCATCTTTTTTCATCCAGAGCTGGTATTGTTGGCTTTCATCCGGTATGGGAAGATCACTTGCCACCAGCACACCTTTTTTGCGGTCCTGGCTGATGACAAACGTACCATCTCCTTTGGGCGCTCTATGCGTGCCTTTCATTTTTAAAACCAGCAAACCTACAGTGACCTCATACTGTAGCTTTTGGGTATTATGCCATTGCATATAATTGATGGCTGAAAGACTAATAATAATCACCAGGCTGGCAAGGGCCCATACCGGGGAAAAGCTCTGCCAAAGGGACTTCCATTTCCAACGTTTTGAAGTAGGCTGAAATACGGATTCTATCTCTGCAGTGGATTTAATCTTCCGCATCAATTTCTCTTTAAGTGAATCTGGTGGACCTATACCCGGGGAGCCATAAGCCAAGGTTTCAACAGTGCGGTGGTATTCCAATAATTGCTCATTGCATTTTTCACATGTTGTAAGGTGCTCTGAAACCAATACAGCTTCCTCTTCATCAAGACATCCAAGCGCATAAGCCGGTAACATCTCATGTATTTGATCATGTTT
>CALZJV010000847.1 GCA_945787595.1 uncultured Desulfobacterales bacterium
TTATATGGATGGTTTTGAGGTGGATTCCCTGACCCGCACCGTGATTTTGTACATCGAAAGCGTTAAGAACGGCCGCCGCTTTTTTGAAGGTGCCCGGCGTGTCGGCAAAAAGAAACCGATCGTGCTCTTAAAAGGCGGACGTAGCAAAGCCGGCATCCGGGCGGCCGCAAGTCACACCGGCGCCATGACATCCGACATCAAAATATTCGATGCGGTTTGCCGTCAGGCCGGTATTGTAAGGGCTGAAAAGCCCATGGATCTTCTCGATTTAGCGGCGGCTTTTTCGTCGTTACCTTTGCCCGAGGGAAATCGTGCCGCCATCATGACATTGGGCGGCGGCTGGGGTGTTGTTACGGCTGATTTATGTGCTGAATGCGGGCTGGATGTGCCTGAGCTTTCATCGAATCTGATCGCTAAAATGGACGAAATGCTGCCGGCCTATTGGAGCCGATCCAACCCGATTGATCTGGTGGGAGATCGGGACCCATCCATACCGATGACCGTATTGGAAGAACTATCGAAGTGGGACGGTTGCGATGCCGTTATCAATCTCGGCATATTGGGCCGCAGGATCATGGTCAAACGCTTCGGAGAGTCGGTGCTGCAGGCTGATCCGGATTATTCTGCTGAAGTTATAGACAAAATAAACGAGCAGTTCGTCGAGTTTGAAAATAATTATATCAACCACATCGTAACCTTGATGGATCAATACAAAAAACCAATATTCGGCGTTAGCCTTTTGCCAGATGAGAACAATCAGACATTGTACAGAGTCGCCGGCAGCTCGTATAAGGGGGTGTTCTATCCAACCCCCGAACGAGCGGTGAAGGCATTTGCCAAAATGGTTGAATATCATCGGTTTTTAAAAAAACAAGTTCACCTCGAAAAGCACGAAAGACACTTAAAAGTATAAATTTCACTCTGCAAATATTTCGTGTGATTTGTGTATTTCGTGGTTAAAAAATAAAACGGTAAGCCGGCAAAGGAAGGATGCCAACAATGACCAAAAAAAATTTTAAATTCAAATACGATTTCGAAATCGGATACTTTGTCAAGAGTCCCTGCAAAAAATGCATCCAGAAAAAAACCTTCCCCAAGTGTGCCGACCATTGTGATCTTCTGGATAAAATTCATTCGGTTTTATCTGAGGCGGTTTCCTGCACACGGAGGAATTGAGGAATTATTGAATATTGTCGATTGAAGATTGAAGAGTTGTGGAATTCTGTCTATTTTATTTTTAATGCATTCTGACTTCCTGGGGAAGGAGACTCAAGTAGAAGGGTCGGCCACCGTGCCAACCATATTCGCGGGTACACGATGATCCGAGGCCGGCAGGATCAATCAATAAAAAAAGATCATAAAAAAGGCAGAGCGAAGCGACATCCACAAATCTTCAATCTTCAATCTTCAATATTAAATTCACTGCCCCTAAGGGCCTAACCTCGCAATCACGGCCCCCCACGTCAGTCCGGCTCCCAGGCCCAGAAATATCACATTGCTGCCATCACCAATGAGCTTCATTTCTATCGCCTCATCAAGGGCTATAGGGATGCTGGCCGCGGTGGTATTGCCATAGCGCTGGATGTTGTTGAATACTTTTTCTTCCGGTAATTTCATTGAATGTGCAAAAAACTGATTAATGCGCAGATTCGCTTGATGGGGAATAAACAGATCAATGTCTTCCAGTTCAAGTCCGGCTTTTTCTAATACTTCGTCTACGACCTCGGGAAGTTTCTGTACCGCCAGTTTGAATATGGTTTTGCCATCCATTACCGGCCAATGCCGACCTTCTTCGATTAGCTCATGACTGATGCGGGGATTGTTCCTGGACGATCCTACCTCAACCATCAGGCTACCTGCAAATTTACCGTCGGCGTGCAGCGCGGAAGCCAATACCCCAACGGGATCACTGTTTTCGATGCCCTCCAGACACACTGCTCCGGCCCCATCACCAAATATTACCGCGACATCTCGGCCCGCTGTTGAAATGTCCAGGCCGGTGCTGTGAACTTCAGCCCCTACCAGCAGAATTCGATTGGCAAGACCGCTGCGAATATATGCATCGGCCGTGGTCATGCCATACAGAAATCCGGTGCATTGCTGCCGGATATCCAGTGCAGGGGTCGAAGCCAAACCCAGTTTGTGTTGCATCAGGCATCCACTGCCCGGGAAAAAAATGTCCGGGCTCAAGGTAGCGAAGATGATCAAATCTAAATCTTCAGGCTCCCACCCGGCC
>CALZJV010000848.1 GCA_945787595.1 uncultured Desulfobacterales bacterium
TTCAAACAGAATACTGGATATTTTGAAAAAGCGCTCGCATCTTCGTTTTGAGTGCATCCCGGGTGCCGGCCGAAATATGAGGGGTCAGGACGACATTGGACATTGGCCTGGCGGCGACGATCACCGCTTCACAGTCGGCAATTTTTTCGAACCGCTCTTCGTCGGAATCATCGCAAAGTGTTACCAATTTAAATCCTGGAGTTATTTCCTCGCGGATAATCGCATACACATCCTCGGGCGCGTGGCTAAAATAAAACACCTTGTATGTCGGCATCTGCTGCTCCTAATCCTGATATTGAACGCCTTTGGTTTCATATGCTGCCTTCAGCCAGGCAGGTACTGTGAGCCCGGCCTTCACGCCTGCCTCCATTTGCTTCTCTTTAGCCAAAACCGCTTGAATCGCCCGGGCTGCATCGCCCGCTTTCTCCCGGGCCACGATGACAATGCCGTCCTGATCGCCGACCACGATGTCACCGGCCTTCACGGCGACACGGCCTATCAAGATGGGCAGCCCCACCCGACCCGGTCCGTTTTTCCAAGGAGAATTGGGCGATATCCCCCGCGCAAACACGGGGATACCGACATCATTGATGCCGGGAAGATCGCGGACAACCCCATCCGTCACGATTCCCGCAACGCCGGCGTTATTTGCCATTCCCACATAGATATCACCGACAACCGAGCAGTCCAGATGTTCTCCGGTTGTGATAACAATGACATCTCCCGGTTTGGCAATTTCCAGGGCTGCCCAGGGTGCCAGATTATCCCTCGGTCCGGCATCAACGGTCAGGGCTGTTCCGCAAAGTTGCGACTTCTTGCTGACCGGCTTGATCCGGTGGTCCAATGCCCCGGTACGTCCCTGGGCATCACAGACATTTCCGGTGGGTAGATTCATGAATTTCCTGACAAGCTTTTGGCCTGTTCGTTTGAAATTACGCTTGATGGTTAAGGCCGTTTCTTTGGCTGCCATAATATCTCCTTTTTCAGTTGTGTCAATTATTCGTAATCACCTGTTTGCTTTGCGGGTCAAAGAGGCGCGCGGCGGATAAATCTGCGTTGACCCGGATTCGATCACCCCGGTCGACTTTAGCAAAGCGATCGGCCTTGACAAAGATTGTCGAATCCAGACCTTCCATCTCAAAAATCAACACCGTTTCGGCACCGAGTGCTTCCACACCGATGACCTCCATTTCCATTTCGACAATATCGCCATCACATTGAGATTGCCCGGGTAATAATAAATCCTCGGGCCTGATTCCGAATACCATTTTTCGTGAATGGTCCTCCAACAATCCGTCCCATTTTGGCGGCACGCGGATAGTTTGGGTTCCGATACGCAGCAACAATCGATTTTCTGTTCCCGGCTCTAAGGTGGCCGCTAGCAGGTTCATCGGTGGGCTTCCTAAAAAACTGGCGACAAATGTGTTGGCCGGCCGGCGATAGACATCCATGGGGGGGCCGATCTGAACCAGCTGACCTTCATTAATAATGCAGATCCGCGAACCCATGGTCATGGCTTCGACCTGGTCATGGGTGACATAAATGGTTGTGGCGCCAAGACGATCGTGCAGGCTCACCAGTTCATTACGGGTGCTCACCCGCAGAGCCGCGTCCAGGTTGGACAGCGGTTCATCGAACAGAAATACCTTGGGATCGCGCACGATAGCACGGCCGACTGCCACGCGTTGGCGCTGGCCCCCTGAAAGTGCATGCGGTCTGCGATTTAAAAACGGCGTTAAACCCAAATTCGGGGCCGCGCCGGTGAAAGCCACAGACTTTCCC
Source organism: uncultured Desulfobacterales bacterium (assembly GCA_945787595.1). The sequence goes on from CALZJV010000848.1 coordinate 1,783, forward strand.
GGCGCGAATGACTGTTCACGCCAGCCAGACATCTGAAATCAGACGGCCCCGTGCTGCCAGCATAGGAGGGTGGCGTGAACAGTCCCTTAGCTGATATCGGCGGAAAATCAAAGCTGTCGAAACAGATCATCTAACGGATGCCGGAACACCAGAGCTACTGCGAGGTGTTTTCCGGCGCTGCCTGGGTGTTTTTCCGAAAAGAGCTTTCCAAATATGAAGTTATAAACGACCTGGACAGCGAATTGATTGTTTTTTACCGGGTGCTGCAAAATCACCTCGAGGAGTTTTTAAAGCAGTTCAGGTGGCTGCTGTGCTCGCGAGAATGGTTTGAAGACTGGCAGCGCCAGCAGCAGGCGGGGGCTGACCGATATCCAGCGTGTCGCCCGCTACTACTACCTGCAGCGCCTGTGCTTTGCCGGCCGGGTCAAGAACCGCACCTTCGGTCTCGACC
>CALZJV010000849.1 GCA_945787595.1 uncultured Desulfobacterales bacterium
GACTGATTTTATTACCTTTATATCCTCTTGACTTCATTTGCTATTTTGATAATCTGGTGTAATCATTGTAACCATAATTTATCTTATTTATATGCGAAAAGATTCAAAATTAAATGCAATCCAGCAAGATGCGCAGCGTGTCGCGGAAGCAATTTCTTCCTCGCTAGAGCTTGAAACGGAAATTGTGGACGAAACGTTGACCATTGTTGCCGGAACCGGAAGATATTTTGATAAGGTAGGGCTTAAAGAAGAAGGCGGAGACTCGCAGGCCGGTTATATATATGGAAGAGTGGTAACAAGCGGCAGGCCCGAAATCGTTGAGGATGCCCCCAACGATCCCAAGTACGATCCGTCCGTGCACATCGGAACAACTGCTGAACTGGCTGAGATATGCTGTCCCATCATTGCCCGGGGCAAGGTTTTAGGGGTCATTGGATTGGTGGCCTTCAGTGAAACCCAGCGGGATCTTCTTCTCAAACGTAAGAATCAACTGGTGGATTTCGTTCACCGCATGGCTGAACTGCTGGCCAGTAAAGCAGTTGAAACCGAAACCCTGCGAAATATTACCGTTGTTTCCAACCAGCTTCGAACCATTATCGAGTCCATCGACAACGGGATTTTGGCCGTTGACAATCGGGGAACCATCACGCATTGCAATCAAATAGGGGCAAACCTGATACGGCGCAACCGGCGTGATATCATCGGTACGCGGATCTCGAAAATATGGGCCGGATCTCCGATTTTAGAAGTTCTAAGAGGGGGACTCGGATATGATTGGCGCGAAGAATCCTATCAGGCCGCCAATCATACCATGCATTTTATGGTCACTGTCAAACCGGTTGTATTGGAAAGCAAGATTATGGGCGCAGTTGCATCCTTTAGAGATATGGCCGATGTTCGTAAAAAAGCCTATGACATGATTGTAACCGTTCAGCCGGTTGGGATCGATGATATTTGGGGTGAAAGTCCCCAGATTCGGGAATTAAGAAAAACCGTATTGCAGATTTCCCAGAGTAACGCCACCGTGCTCATCACTGGTGAAACCGGCACCGGTAAAGGGTTGGTAGCCAGTGCCATTCATCATACAGGGCCACGTCTTGCAGGACCGTTTATTTCGGTCAACTGCGGTGCCATACCGGACAACCTGATCGAGAGCGAACTTTTCGGTTACAGCGAAGGTGCTTTTAGCGGTGCCAGGAAAGGCGGCAAACCGGGCAAATTTGAACTTGCCGACAACGGCAGTATTTTTCTGGATGAAATTGGCGACATGCCTCTTCGACTGCAGCCCAAATTACTTCATGTTATACAGGCAAAGATAGTGGAAAGACTGGGCGGGATCAAACCCATTCCTGTGAATGCGCGGGTCATCGCTTCCACTAACCGGAATCTGGAGAGAATGATCGCTGAAAGCGAGTTCCGTAAGGATCTCTTCTATAGACTCAATGTGATTCCGCTGCATATACCGCCGTTGCGTGCCCGCAAGGAGGATATGCTTTTACTGCTGGATCGATTTTTAGCAAAAAATTGTCGCAATGAGGGCAAAGTCATCAAAGACGTGTCCACTGAGGTCAAAGACCTCTTTTTGTCATATGACTGGCCCGGCAATGTACGTGAGCTGGAAAATACGGTGGAATATATGGCCGGCATGGAAAGCGGTGATATCATCACGATGGATAGGGTGCCGTCCCGCATCAAACGCAAACGTCCGGACATGGTTTCTCCGGATACGTCCCTGGATGTTTTGCTTAAAAAATACGAAGAAGAGTTGCTGCGACAAAAGCTGGCCGAAATCGGAGATTCGCCCGGGAAAAAAGAAAAATTAGCGGAAATGCTTCAGGTCAGCCGCGCAACATTGTACCGAAAACTGAAAAAATTAGGCATCCAATGATAGGCCGGAATTGAATATTGAAGATTGAAGAATGAAGATTTGTGGATGTCGCTTCGCTCTGCCTTTTGTATGGTCTTTTTTAATAACTGATCCCGCCGGAGGCGGACCTTAAATCTTCAATTTTCAATCGACAATCTTCAATTTAATGATATCTGCCGTATTTTCAATCGATGAAGTCTCAATAATGATACATCAATCTTATAATTGAGAATTATTAACAGCACCCTTTCAATTGCCCCTTCAGCGGGATCCTCCTGCAAATCGGAACAATTTCATCTCATCTTTGAGACAATTCCATCCTCAGTGGTTAAGACGACTATTATAACAATTTCAGATAGTTGTTA
>CALZJV010000850.1 GCA_945787595.1 uncultured Desulfobacterales bacterium
TCTCTGATAGAGAAAGATTGAATGCCGGGGCCGGACTGGACTACGCCGTATCCGAGCGGTCTGAGATTGGCAGCGATTATAACTATCAAAAAACCGACTTTGAACGCAGAAGAAGTGTTGATACAGAATTTCACGGCGTTCGATTCTTCTATCGGCGCAGGTTGCTAAACCAGAGAGATGTTATCACCATCTTCCCCAGATTTGTTTACGGGGATTCAGATGATTGGGATGCATATAACTCCACGCTTAACTTTCGCTGGACGCATCCATTCACTGAGACACTGGACACATCAATAACGGTGGGCGCAAGATATTCAATAGTTGATTACAAAGATGACAGGGATGACACCGACAACTTTGGAGGGACGGCTGATATGTGGCTTCGTAAGAGAGGCGAGCTGACAACAGGCCGCCTGGGTTTCAGCAACCGATTGCAACCCAGAGCTAATGGTGAAATTGTCAATGTTTCCCGATTGTACACCGATATAGACCACAGATTGTCCCAGCGATTTGGTGTCGGCTTTAGAGGCAGCGTTTATTATTCCAACCTAATAGAAGATAGTCCGGAGACAGACGATGACAGATGGTATTTTGATGTGAGTCCGTCTGCCTTCTACCGGCTAACGGAGAATCATATTTTAAGGCTGCTTTATAGTTATAATTATCAAAAGTTGCTCGATGCGGATGACAATGACACGATAGATCGTCAGCGCATATGGCTCCGTCTCGACTTCAATTTTCCAAAAACGTGGTAATACGATGCTGAGCATGATGGTATCACCCGGATGCAACCCCGCGGGATGCTCCCAATACTCAGGCTAAAATTGATTTTATTGCACAAGTGGTGAAGGTATATTTAATAGTTACGGAATCACAAATATCTTATACACCATAGAGACTGAAATCAAATTTCAAGACCTACTATTTTAATTCCGCATAAACCAACAACATTTAGTTTGCCCCCCTACCCTCCAAACCTGTTCGAACCGGCCGCGTAAACGGCTACCTGACTGGCTACGGATTCTAATTTCCAGAAATTATATTTTTTGTGCCTCCGTGTCTGTGGCCACAATTTTACGGAATATTGACTACTTCCCACTGCCCTCTGCATTGCCCACCTTCAGCACACACAATGAAAATTGTGAAAACTTCTTCCTATAATTATGAATCTACCAATTGATATTGTGAAAACTTTTTCACAGTTCAAAAATTTGATTTTCGATATCGGTAATAAATTAAAGTAAAATAAATTTGATATATATATTAAATACAGTAAGTTAGGCTTATACTTGTTTTTTTTAGAACGAAATGGCTGTTTGGTATAGTTATTGAACTAAGGGAGAGGCAGAATATTTGCTCACAAATTATATTCCTAAAAAAGACAGGTATGAGAATGAAACGAAAAAAATACAGGCTAATTTTCCTTTTAGTCGTTTTCATGATGGGATTGTCAATAACAGGATGGACGATCTCTACCCATTACGATCATACTTATATAAGTGGTGAACTTCAAAAAGAAATGAAAAATGATGGTCAATCCGGGAATGCCATATTGGGCATGTTCAGAAATAACAGCCCAATATTATTTTTGATTACTACTGGATTGATTGGTCTATTTGGGGTCCGCAGGCAACGAAAAAGAATAGATTCCTTTCAATCGAAAAAGAAAAGCAATAAATGAACTGCCCCGCAGCAGATATGACGGGTTATCCCGAGTCAGGTAATTCTGATTCTATCCAAGCAAGTTTCGGGCAATTATGCCAGACAAATTTCGTATCACCCATCAAGAGATCTGAGGAATCCATCTAATTTACAAAATCTGTGGATTAAGATTGGACAAGCGGAAACCGACTAAGATACACTGCAGAATCTGCTATTCCGGCCTACCCCCCCTTCATTTATTAAAATACTACCCCGCCGGCCAGGACCACGTCCTTTAAACCGTCGACTTTGACGTTTCCCTGTGGGAGCCTTCAACCGGTTTGACGCGGAGGTCTTAGGATGCTATAAAAAGTAATCCTCCGGCTTTCGGGGACAGAATTAACGATAAACTTCTATCGGTGGATGTTATAATCCCTAAGCCTAACTGTTCTTGCCATTATAATGATGACTATGAAACTTTATTTAAAACGGATAGGGGCCCCTGTATGCTTTTTGGCCATTCTGCTAACCCACCCCGCTGTGCCATCATTTAGAGCCGAAACGGCCGGCCAAACGCCCTTGAT
>CALZJV010000851.1 GCA_945787595.1 uncultured Desulfobacterales bacterium
AAGTGGGGAACTGGGGGCCCTGGCTGGTAAACTCCTGAAGGATATGGGTTTTTCAAACGTCTCTATTCTTGAGGGCGGTACCCAGGCCTGGAAAGATGCCGGATTTCCAACCCAGTAAGAGGCCGGGAAGGTAAACCGACCACAATGGCCAACAACCGTTTGCAGCCGCCGCCACGAGCTCGCTTTTTATTGAGGGAATCTTTGGCACTTTGAGGTAGCCGTATATTGGAGTCTCGGTGGGCGCGGCTGAAACGGGAGGCGTTCTATCGATTCCATATATCTCTCCAACATATATGAATAATAGCGTATTTTGACATAGTGGCAAGTATCTGGAAATCAGGTTCTTCATATTCAATTTGAAAAATGTATTCCCATGTTTTTCTGAAAACCGAAGGTTCCTTGTCAGTGTGGTTATGGCCGATTCCTTTTTTAGTACCGTGGTCGATTCCTCGGTCAGGTTTATTCAGTTTTATAAACAAACGAAACCGCGTCTATAATTACAGGCGTTTTTAAGCAAGAAGTTAATTGATGGCACCAAATTTAATGCTCTATATTCCAGCGTCTAATTATCCATTAAATAAATTGCTAAAACACATAAAATAGGAGGGGAAAATGATACTCAAAGAAATAGAACTTTTTGAAGGAGTTGATTTTGAGGTGTTGAATGAGATTGCCGGTATTTGTTTTGAGGATAGCTATTCTAAAGATACAGTCTTGTTTGAAAAGGATGGGCAAGCTAAGTGTTTATATATTCTGCTTGAAGGAACGGTATACCTGGTAATCAAAAATGGCGGCTCTATAACCTACAATCTTTCAGAGCCAGGCGATGTATTTGGCTGGTCAAGCATGCTTGAGAATGGAAAATATACTGCTTCCGGCATCTGTGCTACAGATCTCAAGGTGGTGAAAATTGAAAAAGACAAGCTGAATAAAATATTTCAAAATCATCCTGAAGTCGGATTTAAAGTGCTACAAAGATTGGCTGGCGTTATTTCAAGAAGACTGTCGAATGCTTATCGCGATCTTTTATCTGCCCGAAGCACGGATACCACACCTTCATATGGTTAGTACAATTGTTTAAAAATTATTACCAATTTTTTGGCAATTCATTTGCAGATGCTAAAGTGAGGCAAGTACCTTTTATTTAAGATATTCGCCCGGAACAGTTTTGCGCTTTTATATAGCAAACCAATATGTCTGGAAGATTATGATGGGGGATAAAGATAAAACAAAAGCGCAACTTATAAATGAACTGATCGAGCTGCGCCAGCGTTTAATTCAACTGGAAAAATCAGAATATGAATGCCAACGAACAGCGCAAGAAATTCATCAGAGTTATCAGATTCAATCCGTCCTTAATAAGCTGCTTTTTATCTCATTGAAAACTATTTCTCTGAAAGCAATGCTGGAACAGTTCATCAAGGCGATTACCTCGCTTTCCTGGCTTGCTTTAGAATCCAAGGGAGCTATCTTTCTGGTTGGACAAGACCCTGATGTGCTGGAGTTAAAAGCTCACCGAGCATTTGACCCTTCTTTGATTGAAACGTGCGCCCGGGTTCCCTTTGGCAGATGCCTATGCGGTCGAGCGGCATTGTCAGGGGAGATTCAATTTGCAGATTGTATTGATGAACGCCACGAACAAGAATATAATGGGATCTCGCCCCATGGACATTACTGTGTTCCAATCATTTCCGGCAAACAGAAAATTCTCGGAGTAATTACCCTTTATGTCAAAGAGGGACACAGTCGCGATCACCGAGAAGAAAATTTCTTAACTGCGGTGGCCAATACATTGGCCGGCATTGTCGAACTGCGCAACACCCAAATAAAGCTTAAAAAAAGAGGCCAAGAGTTAGAGATAAAAAGCCGTGACCTTGAAGACGTCAACACCGCCTTGCGGGTTTTGCTTAAAAAACGAGAAGAAGATAAATTAGAGCTTGAAGAAAATTTATTTTTCAACATTAAACAGCGGGTGAACCCGTCTCTGGAAAATTTGGAAAATAGCGGCTTGAATTCCGAGCAACGATCGTATGTGGATATCGTGGCGGCGAATATTGAGGACATTATCTCTCCATTGGCACGCAAGTTAAGTTCCAGCTATCTGAATCTTTCGGCCTCCGAGACACAAGTGGCCAACTTAATAGTTGATGGAAAAAGAACGAAAGAGATTGCGCGGTTGTTGAATTTGTCCGACAAGACCATCGAGGTTCATCGAAAGAATATAACCCACCTTCTTGCCCTCCAATAACAGGTATTAACTATACCGATAAATTACCTGATTTATTAGGGTTGACGACCTTCTCCCCAGAGCTCTATCTTAGGTTATACATCTTCAAACTGTGTGAAAGTGACTCCCTTGAGCTGCATCCGGCACTTCATCTGTATCCCCTATGCCACCGGCGCAAGTTTTGAGCGAATGTGGATCTTCATCCGTTAAAGAAAATGCCGTCCTTTGCTGAATTATTTTAAATACTCTTATGAAGTTTGAGTTCATTATCACAGATATGAATTTTCTACAAATTATTGAAGGGAGGGAATCACCATGAAAGCTCGATCAATAATTATTTTGTTCACGATAATTTTCCCATTATTCGTTTGGACATCATCGGCTGTGAGCCAGACAACCGAAACGCTCGACCTGAAGTCCATCTATTCTGCCGCAATCGATAAGGCGATTGCCCATTGTAAAGCTAAAACTTCATACCGGAATTCAAAAAGTGAAAATTTGCAGCGCACCGCAGCACTCTCCTGTATGAAAGCAGCGTTCTTTAATGATTTTAAAGTCCAGCTGGTCGAGGACATGATCAAAGCAAGCATTGGATCAAAGCGGTATAAAATCCATTATTATCTGAACCAAGAATTCTACGGCATCATCAATCCGAAAGTTGCCAGGCTGCATTAAGCGATATGAAGGCGCAAAAAAGAGCCGACCCCAAAATTATTTATAACAAAAAAAATGTCAATGGCCTGAGTTTGCTAAATAAGACGGATAATGCCGGGAGCCTGCCGAGTGTAGAGTCTTTCTTGTAAAAATCGGCCGCTACAAGGTTCCGATCAGAAACAGAGATGATGTTGTCCATCAGGGACCGCCTGGACCACCTAAGACATTTAACGTGATCATCGATAAGGGTTATGTCGAAAAGCTCCCGGGACCATTTGCCCCAAATATCGATGAAGACTAAAGGATTCGGGCAATAGCACGTTAAATACTTGCTCATTTCCCTTAATTCCCACCTCTATCCATAAACAATCCAAACCCACCGCCTTTTTAATTTGAGCAGCCTATACAAATCTTCGGCGGTTTAAACACGCCTCAGAATATGAAAAAAAGCTTGACAGTCTTCTTTAACTTATTCTAACTAATAAGGATTCTACCAATAATCCAATTGAATTTGCGCCCGTTTTGATAAAAATGGCGATCCATTTGATTTAGATTGCCT
>CALZJV010000852.1 GCA_945787595.1 uncultured Desulfobacterales bacterium
TTAAGGCGTCATCCCAGGAGAGTCTTTGCCATTTGCCCGCACCCCTCTCCCCGATCCTTTTCAAGGGATAATTAAGGCGATCCTCATGATATAAGTGCTCGATAAATGCCTTGGAGCGTTCACAGATCCACCCCTGGTTGACCGGATGGCCGGGTTCACCCCTCAGGTTAACCACCTTACCATCTTTTACGGTGGCCAATACACCGGCCTGCAGCCAGCAGCCAAAACAAAGGGCGCGTTTGACTTCGGTTTCATTTGTGGTTGGCATTTTATGACCCTCCAGGATACTAATGAATATAAGTGCTCGCCACTTGGAATGTTGGAATACTGGGGTAATGGAATTATGGGTTCTGGCCTCCGGCTCGTAGGGCCTACGGCTCGGAGAGGATAACGGATGTTGTTTTGTTTGTCCGCAGGCGGATTGAGAGGAAGGTCAATAATAGGATACCATCCTTCTATAACCCAGTTTTCCAATATTCCATCATTCCATTATTCCATAATCGAGGCAAGTACCAAGGTCGCATAAAAATTTTCTATATTATAAAGTTGTAGAATGTCCAAGAAGTTTTATCTGTATACACCATACTCTTTTGTGAATTCGACCATTGTTTTGACATTTTCATGTCGGGCTTCGTCAAACCATAGACCGCAGTCAAGAATGTATCCCCCGTCTTTGCCGACAATGTCGATGCGCTCTTTGATGCAGTCCTTCATTTGGCGGGTCGTTCCGGAAAAAAGGATGGATGCCGGAATTCCTCCGCGAATGCAGGTGGTGTCTGCCAGAATTTCCTTTGCTTTGGTCCAATCCACATTTTCAAACCAATAGATGCATTTACCTTTAGGAATGTCTGCTATGGTTTCCAGGCGGGAAGTATAGGCGCCTTCACATAGCAATAGCGGCACGAAACCTTCCTCAATCAATCCCATCATCACCTTTCGCAGAGGCGGCCAATAAAAAGTGTCAAACTGCTGCGGGGACATGAAGCCGTCTGCGCCTTTATGCAGCATAAAACCGATGATGGGGTGGCCGTCGTTTCTGGCCGGATCCAGACCCATCTTGATTGAAATAGGCACCAGCTTTTCCATGACTTCCAGCAGCTGTTGCGGGCGCTCGTACATGTCCACCATCACCCCGGTCGTCCCCCTGAACCAATCGCCGACCAGATCGTAGGGCGCGGCCGATTCTCCACCTTCATACAATGGGTATCCGTGCGCCAGAATTTTCTCAGCCTGCTTGGTGAGAATTGTGACCCACTTTAGAGATTCCTCACCGGCTTTCATCAGAGCCTTGAGGGCTTCCTGTACTTCCGGAATTCCAAAATAGGCGTAGGATCCGCACATCGTCAGATAATATCCGAAGGACTCGGCAAAGGGGCGAATCCGTGCCAGCGGCGCTAATAAAATTCATCGGCCTTTATGTATTCGTCTTCCACAAACTGATAGACGTAATGGGAAGGGATTTCCCGCCCGGGCCATCTGAGCTGTTTGTAGCCCAGTTTTTCAAATAACGGCGCGGGGAAAGCATAGCCCGAGCCCAGAAACATATCGGGTTTGAATTCTTGCAACGTCTTCATGACGGCGGCATCGGCTTTTTCATAATCAAAAACCGCTTCCCCACAGGTCAACCCGTTGTCCAGATAGGGAAACATGCCGAAACTGGGTACCACCGGCACCCGGTCCGGCACTTTCAGCTGGATAACATCGGCGATTCTGCGGGTCCGTCGTTTGTAAGCAGCTTGCGCTGCGCCATCGACAAAATCAATTCCTTGGCAGGAGCACCATTTTTCAAGGTTTTCCTTTGTTTTGTCTGCCATCATGCACCTCCTACCCAGTCTTTGGCCAAATTGACAGCTGCCATGGCATCCGGTCCATAGGCGTCTGCGCCTGCAAATTTTCTGACTTCTTCGTCCATTACGCCGCCGCCGATCATAACTTTGACCTTATTTCTTAACCCTGCCGCAGCGATCGCGTCAACCGTATCTTTCATTGCCTGGTAAACGGATGTTAAAAACCCGCTCAGGCCGACGACTTGCGGTTGAACCTCTCTGATCTTGTCCACAAACATCTGTGGTTGGACATCGATTCCAAGGTCATAAACCACGAAACCGTTGACATCCAGCATAAATGTTACCAGGTTTTTACCGATGTCGTGCAGGTCGCCGGCGACGGTTCCCAGCACAATTCTGCCCAGTTCTCCGGTTTGAGGCGCTTGCGCCAATCCGGGTTTGACCAGTTCAGCAATCTGCTCCAGTATTTTACCGGAGTAAACCAGGTCGGGAATGAAATAGGTGCCTTCTGAAAAACGCCTGCCGACGATCTGCATGGCCTTTTTGCCGTCATCCAGAATATTCAAGGGATCTTCACCGGATTTCAATCGTTGCTCGGTCACCTGAATCGCTTCTTTTTGCTTCAATTCGGAAATTAGAATAACCAGATCATCATTCATATGCAGCCTCCTTGCCACACCTTCAATAGCATACAAAAGACCTTTTTTCCATTTTTCAATTGACATGAAGGGCATTAGCATTTTATTAAAGGATTTTTTTAATGGTGAAATTATAGGTACTTAAAATTTTGTTTAAGCTAAAATCAAGGAGGATGTTATGAAACGAAAAAATTTGTCTATCAGTATTGTATCGGTAATGGTCGCAATCCTTGTTTTAACGTCGCTTCTATTTGGCGGCGTGAGGGAAGCAGAGGCTAAGGATATTAAGATTGGTTTTATTTTAAAGAGCATGCAGGAGGAGCGGTATCAAAAAGACAAGGCTATTTTCACTGAAAAAGCCGAATCTTTAGGAGCTAAGGTATATTTTGCTTCTGCGAATAATGAAGAACAAATGCAATTGTCGAAATTCGAAAATATGCTGGCAAAGGGATGTAAGGTCATCGTGTTGCAGCCTGTGAACACAGGAACTGCCGGAAACATGGTGAAAATGGCCAATGAAGAAGGCGTCAAGGTTGTCGGCTATGATTCAATGCTCGTCAATGGCCCATTAGATTTCATGGTCATGCAGGATAGCTGGGCTGTTGGCAAATTACAGGGCGAAGCGATGGTCGAATGGCTCAAAGCCAAAAAAGGGAAAGTTGAAGGCAAAGTCGCCTTGATTATGGGTCAGCCGGGAGATTCCAATGCCGCAGCGATGAGTAGCGGCGCACTTGAGATAATTGAGAGCAATGCCGGATTGGAATTGGTTGCCAAACAATCACATGAAGGCTGGTCATCCGACAAAGCCATGGCAACAGCGGAAAATGTTCTGACAAAACATAAAAATAAGATCGATGTCTTTATTTGTAATAATAGTGGAATGGCACGAGGGGTTATCGCAGCCTTAGACGCTCAAGGAATAGCTGATACGGAAAAAGTCTTCGTCGCCGGCTCTGATGCTGACATTGTAAATATACAATATGTTGCTCAGGGCAAACAAACGGTTGAAATTTGGAAAAAA
>CALZJV010000853.1 GCA_945787595.1 uncultured Desulfobacterales bacterium
TGTAGCTCGCGATCATTTTGTGCCAGCAGGTTTTCCAAGCTCTCGATCTTTTTTTGAAAATCCGTCCCGGCCGATTCCTTTTCTGTTCTGATCTTCTCGCCAGTCTTCTCAAGTTCCATATTTTTTTTTTGAAGTTCTTCCACAAGCCGAATCTTAGCGGTAAGATCAGACTTTTGAGCGGCCTTAATCTCTTCTGAAGCTGTCTTTAAACGGGCGATCTCATTCTTAAGATCTTGATTTTCATTGAAAATATTCTTAAAGGGGCCCTGATGAAGATAAATGGCATAGCCGATGGCCGCCACCAAAACGACGGCCATTGCGATGATTATCGGTTTGGTCACTTTCATGGATTACCGCTCCTTCTTTCCGTGTTTTAAAAAGCAGCTCCCATGCCACGGTGGCTGCACTCTATTGATATTATCAGATGAAAAAGATCCGTCAACCTTTTGTGTCTGCTATCAGCGATTCAAATGCGAACCATTGACAAGCTTTTCATGAGAAATTATTCTTGAAACTGGAGTACGACATGAATCGTGAAGAAATGATAAGCAGAATACTGGATCGAACCGAACCGTGGGATATGCTGGTTGTCGGAGGCGGGGCCACCGGTGTCGGTATTGCGGTTGATGCCGCTTCGCGCGGTTACGATCTGCTGTTACTCGAACAAAGCGACTTTGGCAAAGGAACTTCTTCCCGCAGCACGAAACTTATCCATGGAGGTGTACGTTATCTCCAGCAGGGAAATATTGCCCTCGTCATGGAAGCCTTGAAAGAACGTGGTATCCTGAGAGAAAATGCACCTCATTTGGTGCATGATCTTGCTTTTGTGGTTCCCAACTACGACTGGTGGGAGGCGCCTTTTTACGGCATCGGACTCAAGGTCTACGATTTGCTGGCTGGCCGATACGGATTCGGACCCTCGAAAATTCTCTCAACAAGGGAGACAATCAATCGGATCCCAACGCTTAGGACCGATGGCTTACGTGGTGGTGTTATATACTATGACGGCCAGTTTGACGACGCTCGACTCCTCATCAATCTTGTCAGGACAGCTGCAGATCAGGGTGCAGCTTTGCTCAATTACGCCCGCGTTGTCGCGCTTACTAAAAACGGCAGCGGGTACTTAAACGGAGCCGTATTCGAGGATATTGAGACGGGCACGGAGCACAAGGTAAATGCCAAAGTTATCATTAACGCAACCGGTCCGTTTACCGATCGCGTACGCCGGATGGATGAAGACAAAGTATCACCCATAATTTCACCCAGTCAAGGTGTTCATCTAATTTTCGACAAAACCTTCCTGCCGGGAGAGTCCGCCATCATGGTTCCACATACCAAGGACGGTCGGGTGATGTTTGCGGTGCCGTATCTCGGCGTGACACTCGTCGGAACCACCGACACGCCAATTGCTGAATCGTCCCTCGAACCGCGCCCGTTGCCTGATGAGATTGACTTTATTCTAGAAACAGCAGGACAATATCTGAAAAAAGCGCCATCACGGGAAGATATTCTCAGCGTCTTCACGGGCATTCGCCCGCTTGTCAAACAAAATGAAGATGATAATACCGCAATGCTATCTCGAGACCACGCCATTCTCATTTCAAACTCAGGCCTGCTCACTATTGCTGGAGGTAAGTGGACGACTTACCGTCAGATGGCAGAGGTTTGCGTAAATCATGCGGCCACACTTGCAGGTCTAGAATCCGTGCTTTGTGCTACCAAACGGCTCAATATCCACGGTTACCACAAGAGTCCGCAAAAGTTCGGCCCCCTTGCGCTCTACGGTTCCGACGCGCCGGCTATCCAAGATCTTTTACGCTCTGATGCCTCACGCAGGGAACGCCTTCATCCGGATCTTCCTGTCCAGGCCGGCGAAGTCTTGTGGGCAACCAGGTTCGAAGCGGCGCGGACTGTAGACGATTTTCTAGCCCGACGTACACGCTGTCTTATTCTCAATGCGCACGCGGCAATGAAGGCGGCTCCTAAAGTCGCATCGCTGATGGCCACAGAACTTGAAAAGAACAGACAATGGCAAAGCGAACAGGTGGAATCATTTCAACGGATAGGCGGGAGATATCTTCCCGGCATCAGAGGTGAGCGAGTAAAGATCCGGGTCCAGAGGGCCCGGCTTTGGTCCACCCCTGAGGGGTGATATGGGTGATTACATTTGCCAGCAGTGTTCAGGTGTCGGGTGTCAACGATAGTTTTGCCGGCGGATTCCGGGCGGGCGGCGACCTCAAGGGCGGCCCAGATGGCGGCTCCGGAAGAGATGCCGCAAAGAATTCCATCTAGTTTGGCTGCTTGGCGTGCGGTTTCAAAGGCGTCGTCGTTGGAGACCGTGACAACATCGTCGATGATGGACTGATCCAGCACCTCCGGAATGAAACCGGCACCGATGCCCTGGATTTTATGGGGTCCTTTCGACCCGCCGGACAACACCGGAGAATCGGTCGGTTCAACGGCGATGGCTTTAAAAGACGGCTTTCTGGGTTTGATAACCTGGGCCACGCCCGTTATGGTTCCCCCGGTACCCACTCCCGAGACCAGGATGTCGACCTGGCCCTCGGTATCTCGCCAGATTTCCTCCGCTGTTGTTTCTCGGTGGACTTTCGGATTTGCAGGATTGGCAAACTGATCCGGCATATAAGCCTTTTCCTCCGACGCAAGGATTTCCCGGGCCTTACCAATGGCTCCGTTCATGCCTTCGGCGCCCGGCGTTAATATCAATTCCGCCCCCATATGCTTGAGCAGACTCCGTCTTTCTTCGCTCATGGTATCGGGCATGGTCAAACAAAGACGATAATTTTTGGCGGCACAGATGAACGCCAGTGCAATTCCCGTATTACCGCTGGTGGGTTCCACAATCAATGTCCGGGTATCGATCAGTCCTTTGACTTCCGCGTCTTCGATCATCGAGGCCGCGATCCGGTCCTTTACACTGCCGAGGGGATTGAAAAATTCGAGTTTTGCAAATATTTTAACATCAGGAATTTTACTTGTACGGTTAAGTCTGACCAACGGTGTCGATCCGATGGTACTACTGATGATAGAATGAAATTTCATGGTTGACCTCCTTCAAATGATTGAATATTTAAGGTTCGCCTCGGGCGGATCAATTATAAAAAAAACCATCAACGAACCCCTCGCAGCAATTCACGTGGGATCATCTAATGCAGAAGAAATATTATTGCAGCAAGCTGCGGGGAAATAGTCCCTAATAGAGATTAAATTGACGGAGCGAAGCGACATCCACAAATTTTCAATCGTCAATAGTCAATTCCGGTTTATCCGGGCTCGCTATGCGGACGGTTCCAGAATGTGCCTTAAAGGGGATTCATTGTTGATTAAATGTCATTCTATCCACCTTACCTACTAAATTGCCGCATCGAACATCTCTAAAGCGGATTTTTTATTTTTTGATTTGTAAGATAGTCGCGGGGATTCCAGAATGACCGTCGTATCCGGCGGAACTGATTGGGTCAGCCAGACGTTACCCCCGATGACCGAACGGGCACCGATGACCGTGTTTCCGCCGAGAATCGTTGCCCCTGCGTATATGATAACATCATCCTCGATGGTGGGGTGACGCTTCTTTCCTCGAAACTGATTCCCCGAATCTTTCGGTATTGAAAGTGCGCCCAGAGTCACGCTCTGATAGATGCGAACACTTTTTCCGATATGAGTGGTTTCTCCGATAACCACACCGGTGCCATGATCGATGACAAAACTTTCACCGATTTCAGCTCCGGGATGGATATCGATACCGGTGACACTGTGGGCATACTCGGTCATGATTCGGGGAAGCAGCGGTACGCCATATTCAAAAAGCTTATGCGCAATCCGGAAAACTGCCATGGCGAAGATTCCCGGATAACTGAAAATAATCTCGTCATAGCTTTTAGCCGCCGGATCTCCTTCGTAGGAAGCTGCCACGTCGGTGGCTAGTAACTTGCGGATAGACGGAACTTCTTCCAGCAGACAGAGCGCAAGTCTGTGTCCCTGCTCTTCACAATCACTGCAGGCTTGATCGTATCGGAAGCAATCATGGCGGATGCTGAGTGCAATCTGTTCCGAGAGCATATCGAAAAGAGTGGCGGCAGCTTTTCCCATGCTGTAACGCAGATTCACCGGATCGAGCTTTCCCCTGGTGAAATAGCCTGGAAAAAGTATTTCCCTCAACCTGTCGATA
>CALZJV010000854.1 GCA_945787595.1 uncultured Desulfobacterales bacterium
AATCAAGCGTTTGTGCGGAGACGTAGCTGGCTACGTCGCACAAACAAACGCGCCGATTGACGCCGAGATTGGGCAAAAAGACCATTTATGGATGGAAACAGACTAACTTCGGGCTAACGATAGTGCGTATACCAGATAGTAATCGTGATACAAATATTGAGTTTGCCACCTATCATTGGCATCATTCCATTCGACTTTAAACTGTCGAATTCGATGCAAACCGTCATCGGAATCTGTAAAGTACAGGACAAAGCTATCTTCGTCGGTGTTGTAACGGTATCCATAAATGGTAAGAAAATGTCCAAATTCTTTGGCAGGATGGGCTATCTTTATTGCGGCACCTTTACCCTTATGAACGGCACTGACAATGAAATCTAGCAGCATATGCGACCGGGTTTCTCTCACCGTAACCATTTCAGCACTGAATCCAGCCTCATAATTGGCAAAATAATACTTTAAAGCATCATAGACATAACCGGGTTTGTCTTCAAAATGAGTCTTGAAAATATTGAAGGTATCATCCTCGTCGGCGGTCCAACCGGCCCATGTCAGCAGGTTCGCAGCAGCCGCCGCCCAGCACATGTTGATATCACCCACCGCGGTCTTATCGGCGTCGGCAAAGGGTAATTCATAGCTTTGCCACATCTTAAAATCCGATTTGTAATCATCATCCGTGTAATCCTCACCACCGGCGCCGGGGATAAATTCATCCGCATTACCGCCGCCGCCACTTTTACAACCGCCAATAAGCAGAAAAATGCAAATTAAAATGGTCGATAGGTATTTCATATTCGTCTCCTTACAAAGGGTATATTGACCCATTGATGTTTAAGTTTAATTTTTTATAAAAAGCAGCGGCTCGATAGTTTGCTGATTTTTCCGTGAATTCGCGCTGTCATCAAAGATCTAACCTTTTATTTATTGGTCGAGTTCAGACCGGGCAAAGGAGAGGGCCTCCGTCAGCCAGTCATCGGTTTGCATGACAATTTGTCGCAGACGAAAGGCCTGGCCCTGGGCCTTCTGCTGCGCCAGCGAAATGAGGTGTTCGACCAGACGATTCGATTGCGGCCGGTTTCTCGAATTCGTCTGTAAGAGCAGCTTCAATAATGTTTTCGGACCATATTGCCGAACGAGTCCATCTTCCAAGCTGGCATATGTGCGGGCACTGCCAGGATCCCCCTGTCGGGAACAGCGGCCACATAATTGCCGATCAATGCGTCCGGATTCATGGCGTTCTGAGACGATAACGTGCAGCCCTCCAAGCTCGGCAACCCTTTTGCCAAGTTTGATATCTGCACCGCGGCCTGCCATGTTGGTTGCGATCGTCACCGCACCTGCTTGCCCGGCTGAAGCGATAATTTTTGCTTCCTCCCGATGTTTGACGGCATTCAGCAATTGAAAGGCAATATTCCTTTCTCTGAGGAGGTCAGCAAACGCTTCACTGGCCGCAACGCTTCTGGTGCCAACCAGCACCGGTTGTCCGGTTTCATGGCAAGCGCCAGTCTCATCACAAATCGCCTGCCATTTGCTCTTTTGGTCGGGATAGAAACGGCTGGGCAGAGCCTTGCGGATACAAGGCTTGTTGGTCGGGACGGAAAGCACAGGCAATTCGTAAACATGCCAAAGCTCGTTTGCGGCTTCACGGGCAGTTCCGCTCATTCCCCCAAGCTTTCTGAAAAAACGAAAGAATCTCTGGAAACTAAGCCGGGCGAGGGTCTCGCTCGGATCCGAAAGTGGCAGCCCTTCTCGAGCTTCTATCGATTGATGAAGACCATGGCGCCATGTTCTCTGGGGCATCATTCGACCGGTAAATTCATCGACGATCACCACCTTGTCCTTTTCGATAACATACTGCTTGTTTCTCTGGTAGAACTCTCTTGCTGTTAGCGCAGTGAGCACCAGTTCTTCTCGACGGGCGCTGCCTTGAAAGATATCGGCGAGGGCAGTTGACATCCCTGAAATTTTTTCTTCCCCTTGCTCGGTCAGGATGATTTCCCGGTAACGTCGATCAACACGATAATCTATTTCAGCAGCAAGGACACCGGCAATACGGTTCGCAGCCTGACAGGCCTCGGTCAGCGGTTTGTTTTCATAGGTCTGGGAGATAATCAAGGGCGTAACGGCTTCGTCAATCAAAACACTGTCAGCTTCGTCAACGATGGCCGTATCGATTCCGCGCATGGGATTGCACTTTATACGAATCTGCCGGCGTGATGATTGATGCGTGTTCCCCAGCGCCAACCGATCGCGCAGGAAATCCGCCAGCAGTTCCTTACTGGTGGTATATACAACACCTTTTTGGTAGTTCTCCTTTCTCTCTGCCGGGGTCATGTCACTGCTAACACTCCCGGTTGATAGCTCGCAATGCTGGTACAGCGGAGCAAGCTCCTCAGCATCGCGCGAGGCAAGGTAGTCGTTTGTGGTGATGATGTGGCACGGTTTTGCAGTCCAGCCCGCGATAACGGCCGCAAGACAGGCGGTCAAACTCTTGCCTTCACCCGTCGCCATTTCAGCCAGAAATCCATGATGAATGCCTATGGCACCCAGAATCTGCACCTTGTAGGGGCGCATTCCGAGGGAACGGGCGGCTGCCTCTGCGATAAGGGCCAGGGCTTCCGGGAGTCGCTGCTCATGGCCTTGTCTCTGCCTGCGGTAGGCAGTCCTCAGGTTGCCCAGGCGGCCCCTCAAATCCTGATCAGACAAACCCTGATGTTGCAAAGATCGATCTATAATCCGCTCTGATTGAACAAGCCAGCGGGACCCAATAAAAGTGCGTCTGCGATAGTGTCCTACTGTCGCATGCACCCAACGATCAAGCCCCTGGGGTAATTTCTCCGGCGCTATGGTTCTGGTTGACTGATAATCCTGTGCCGGCAGATTCATGTCTGATATCGCCTCTGAATAAATTGTCGTGCTCTGCGCAGCAATTGGTTGAGTAGAGGTTCTGCTTTCAGACTGAACCGAATTTGTCCGGAATGGCCGTGGTTGAGGACGGCCTGGCGGGATGGTTCAAGATCCGCATAGATTCGGAAGAAAGGTTCGACCGTCTGCAGACCCTGATCGTCCTTGTCGGAGACCGGTATATCTCCACCGGAGCGCCATCCGAGCGCTGCAGAGGGTAGCCGCTCATGCTGGAATGGTATGACCTTGTATCCGGTCACAGACAGATCCGTGTTTCCTTGGCCGGTCAGGCGAACCGCAATCTG
>CALZJV010000855.1 GCA_945787595.1 uncultured Desulfobacterales bacterium
GGCGAAGAACTGGGTCAACCGGCACCTGATCTACACCCACGGCTATGGATTGGCCATGAGCCCCGTTAATGAAGTCACCGCCGAAGGTTTACCGCAACTCATGATCAAGGACGTTCCCCCCGCGGTGGATATCGATCTGAAGATTGATCGGCCGGAAATTTATTACGGAGAAAAAACGACTGAATATATCCTGGTGAATACCAGCACCCCGGAATTTGATTATCCCAAGGGAGACAAAAACGTTTATACCAATTACCAGGGCCAGGGTGGAGTCCTGATCGACTCTTTTATGAAAAGACTACTCTTTGCCATTGAATTTCAGGATCACAAGATATTATTCACGACCTATCTAACCCCTGAAAGCAGGATAATGTTTAACCGCCGCATTAAAAGCCGGGTGACCGCCATTGCCCCGTTTCTTTCCTATGATACCGACCCCTATATGGTGGTCTCAGGAGGCCGGCTCTTTTGGATCCAGGATGCCTATACGGCTTCTAACATGTATCCATACTCCAAGCGCTCCAAGACCCCCTTCAGGAAAAAAGAGCTCAACTACATCCGAAATTCGGTCAAAGTGATCATCGATGCCTATGACGGGCATGTCGCCTACTACATGATTGACGCCGAAGACCCCATTCTCAAAACATACTCAAAAGTATACCCGGCTCTTTTTAAACCCCTGGATGAGATGCCCGCTGATCTGAAAAAGCACATTCGATACCCCATGGATCTCTTTGAAATCCAGGTTCAAACATACGCCAAGTATCACATGCAGGACGTTCAGGTATTCTACAACCAGGAAGACCTCTGGGAGCCTCCGGATGAGATATACGGCGACAACCGGCAGATGATGAATGCTTCCCTATACGCCCTCCAAAAAGGACAACATGATCGGCTGGCTGGCCGCCAGAAGCGATCTGCCCCACTACGGTAAGCTGCTGGTATATAAACTTTCAAAAGAAAAACTGGCATACGGCCCCATGCAGGTCGAGGCCAGGATCGATCAACAAACGGAAATCTCCCGCGAACTTAGCCTCTGGGGGCAGCGCGGTTCGCGGGTCATCAGGGGCAATCTATTGGCCATTCCGGTGGGTGACTCATTTATCTATGTGGAGCCGATTTATCTACAGGCCGAGCAGGAGCCGCAGCGGGAAGCGCAGGCAGCGCCGCCCCCAAAAGGCGGGCAGTCGCAGAAACAACAGCCGACACGACAGGCCAGGCAAGGGAGCACAACGACTGCGGCCCTGCCTGAACTGAAACGGGTAATTGTGGCCCTCGGCAGCCGGGTTGCTATGGAGGAAAATCTCGACCGTGCATTGAGTCGGGTACTTGGCAGTAAGGTTATCGAAAAAGACGATCTTTCCTCTAAAGTGCCCCAATCAGGAGAGCTCTCCGGGCTCGGAGAACAGGCGTTGAAATACTACAATAATGCCAAAGCTTACCTGCGCCAGGGCGATTGGGCAGGATACGGCAGGGAACTGGAAAAGCTTGAGAGCATCCTGACCCAGTTGTCAAAAAAGACCACGGAAAAAGAATGATTCTTCCGCTGCAATGAATCCGGCACAGCAGAAAGGACCTGATTTCGGATTTGATTAATCCATAACAAGACCGCCGTTCACATCCATGGTCTCGCCGGTAATATACTTAGCCCGATCTGAAGCGAGGAAACAGATGGATTCCGCCACCTCTTCGGGCGTTAGGATAGGAGGATAGGGGTCAGGGAGGATAGGGGTCAGATCTTTGATATTGACAAATTTGAAATATTATGCCTATAAGGTGCCATGGCAAGACCACTGAGAATCGAATATCCTGGTGCGTATTATCACGTGATGAACCGTGGCAACCGTGGAGAGGATATATTTCTAACAGACAAAGACCGTCAGGTTTTTCTGGATGGACTGGCAGATAGCTGTGAAACTTACCGCATTAAACTCATCGCCTATGTCTTGATGACCAATCATTTCCACCTACTTATCCAGACCCCCCAAGCGAATCTAAGCGAATTTATGCGGCATTTTTTAGTCACTTATACCGTGAGGTTTAATCGTCGCAATGGTCGTACGGGCCATGTTTTTCAGGGGCGGTTTAAATCCCTGCTGGTCGATGAAGATGAGTATCTTTTACCGTTGAGTCGCTATATCCATTTAAATCCGATCCGAACAAGTCGGTTTAAAAATGCTGATTTTCAAACAAAATCAGAGTATCTTAAAAAGTATCCCTGGAGCACTTTTGCGGGGTATTGTTATCTGAGACAAAGAAACAAGAATTTCGATTACGGCTGGTTGTTGAGCACTTACTTTGGTGCAGACACGGCAAAAGGCCGGCGTCAATGCCGGCAATATGTGTATCATGCAATTGAAGGTGAAATTGAAAACCCATTTGAGGAGGTGGTTCACCAATCAATTCTTGGGGCTCAAGACTTTGTCGACTGGGTAAAGCAGAAGCTGCCACGCGAAGGTCAGCGTGAGGTACCGTCACTGAAAAAATTGCAGCATGATATATCGGTTGAACGTATTATCGGAGAAGTTGCCAGAGCCGGAAATGCACAATCTGAGGATCTACGGGATCGCAAAACCAAACTTAAAGATTTAAGGCAGATGGCCATGGAGCTGAGTTATCGCTACAGTAACCATACGCAGAAGGAAATCGGTGCGATCTTTGGCGTAGACTACAGTACCGTCAGCCAGAGCCGGGCGCGTCTGAAAACCAAACTAAAATCCAGTCGCAAATTGAAGAAACAATTTCATCGACTCCGGGTACAAATCGACAAATTGTCAAATTCAAAGTCGCGGTAGGAATGCCGGTTACCCGGCACCCCCCGCACAGATCCCAAGCATGCGGAACTACCGCACTGGGCTCCTACCTCGGGT
>CALZJV010000856.1 GCA_945787595.1 uncultured Desulfobacterales bacterium
GAATGCGCCCGTTGCGGCACCTGTTGCCAAAAGGGTGGCCCCAGTTTTCACATAGAAGATCGAATGCTCATTGAAAAAGGGAAAATTCCCTCTAAATTTCTTTACACCATTCGCAAAGGTGAGCTTGCCCATGACAACGTCAAAGAGTGTTTGAAGCCGGTTGATTCGGATATCATCAAAATCAAAGGCAAAGAAGATAGCTGGACCTGTCTTTTTTTTGATGAAATAAGAAAAGGATGCGCCATTTATAAAGGCCGCCCGCAGGAATGCAGAGTTCTCAAATGCTGGGATACCCGCGAGCTTGAACAAATCTATGCAAACAACCGGCTGACACGAAAGGATCTCATATCAGAAGTCAAAGGATTGTGGGATTTGATCAAGGAACATCAAGCACGTTGCGATTATACCAAGATCCAAGGTCTGATTAAAAATCTGACCGGCAGCAACAGAGACGACGCTCGTCGAAAGCTTCTGGAAATCATCCGCTACGATGCAGAAATCCGTAAGCTGGTTGTTTCCAGAGGCGGACTGGATGCTGACATGCTCGATTTTTTATTCGGTCGGCCGTTGACAAAAACCCTGGGAAATTATGGCGTTAAAGTTCGTCAGATCGGTGAAAATATTTATCTGGACGGGGGGATAAGATGAAAGCCATTGTTGTCAAAAAAGGGGATAAAAACCCCCTTTTATTATGGGAGGAAGTGCCGGATATTCAATGTGGTCCGAAAGAAGTGCTTGTCAACGTCAATACAACGGCCGTGAAGCCGGCGCCCTCGTTTACATCACCGCCGGTGCCGAGGAGAAATTAGAAAAATGCCGCGCTCTGGGAGCCGCGCTGGCCCTCAACTACAAGGAACAGGACTTTTTTGAAGAGGTGATGGTTGCGACCGAAGGCAAAGGTGCCGATCTCATCCTGAATCCGGTGGGTGGCGCCTATCTGAATCAGAATCTGAGTCATTTAAAGGAAAACGGCCGGCTGGTTAATATCGGCCTGCTGGGTGGAAATACCGCTGAAATGAACATGGCAGCCATACTTGGAAAAAGCCTGCGCATCATCGGTTCACGTTTGCGATCGCGGCCCTTGACGGAAAAGATCGCCATCACCCAACAGTTCAAAGAGCGCTTCTGGCCCATGCTGGAAGGAGGCAAGATTCAACCGGTGATCGATACGGTTTTTCCGATTGAAGGGGTGCAGGCTGCCCACGCATACGTTCGGGAGAATCGTAATACAGGCAAGGTGATTCTGGAAGTGAGTGCTGCAGGATGATTTACTTTTCGATGGCCCAATCTATGTGGAAATTATTTTGTACGATGGATGCGATGTGTCGGTCATAGAAGAAATGTTCGATCAGCCAATCTTTGCCTTCATAATGAATGGACAGATGGCATTCGTCCAGGATTTGACGAACCTGACATTTCAAAAGGTCTTTAATTCCAATTCCGGTTGCCTTGAGCACAGCTTCTTTGGATGTCCAGAAGCGGAAAAATATCAATAATGACTCTCCCTCCGTGTCTGCAAGCGCCCATTCCCGAGCAGTGGCGGTTTTCCGGAAAAGACCCCGTGATACATCACGGATTCTTTCGATATCGATGCCGATAGGCGTGGGTGCCACCACGCCGGCGACATATTGCGTTTTATGAGTAATAGACCAAAATGTGCCGTCAAAGGGCAGGGGCGTGCCGTTTACATCCTTGAGCAGTTCACCCGCATGGATTCCGCTCTTAGCGGCGGATCTTGACAGAGCGCGGCGCGCATGACGGCTAAGGAAGATGACGCGATCCTTGGGTTTATATCCTTGAACCTGTTGCGGAACCGGGAGGATGACGGGGTGGAGTATTTGATTGCGGGTTGATTCGAGTGCCATATAATGCTTGGGTTAGGCTCTTTCATTTGATGATTTACGGTTTTATGTCAAAAAAACAAAATACCATCAAATCACAATGACGAAAATATCGTGGCCCACTTTTCCAGGAGTTTTAGATGCCCCAATGACGGTAAGGGACTGCCGGGAAAAAATAGCATCGAGTTTATTCACCCTTGAGATCCTTTTTAATTTTAAGTGCTTGTGTATATATCTTGTTTTTAGAAATCCCGGATTCTGCGGCAATCTCCCTGGCAATCACCGTCAATGAATTGCAGCGATTTAAGACCGCTGTTCTGATCTGC
>CALZJV010000857.1 GCA_945787595.1 uncultured Desulfobacterales bacterium
AATTTTCCCAGGATAAAAGTCATTATCCTGAGCGACCATGATGAAAAATCGGTACTGGACGATGTGATGGCAGCAGGAGTTGAAGGCTTCGTTTTGAAGCCCAGAGCGGTGATCGATTTGATTCCTGCCATTCACGGAGTACTGCAGGGCTGCAAATACATTTCGCCGGATATAAATTAATTTCAAGCAGCTGTCGTGTAAGAAAAGAATGAGCCTGAAGCAGAAGATATTCCATGAGATGGTCGAGTATTGGATCAATGTCGTTTATCTCGCCCTCGTTCTCGCTGCTTTTACGCAATACCAAAGATTCGTTCTTGCCGACGTTGGTATCATATACACCAATTACTGGGTGTCTGGTCATTTTCGTAGCATTTATTCCCTTCTTCGCCTTCAGGGAGCTGGGGCGGGTGTTGGGAGAGGGCAAAATAAGGACCCTCTTTTTCCGGAAAAGAGACGATCTGCGAATCGAGGAAGCGCGTAAATGACTAAATCAAATTTTCCGGGCAAGTCGCCGCGGTCGATTCCTCCGGCCTCAGTTTTCAGGTCGACGGACAGGTAAAGTCTGTGAAAGTCGATATTGGAGATCGCGTTAAAAAAGGACGGATGATAACCGTCGGCAGTTGGTATGGGGCCGGCTCGATCGGCTATCTCTTCGATTTGTTCGGAAAAAATAATGCAGCAGTTTTTAAGGATTATCGAGTTCTACACCAGGATTATACCTGCGGCAGCGGAGACGACAAGTTTAAGTGGAACGTCACGCTGCACTGGCCGATCCTGGGTCTGATAATTGGGTTTTAGTCCATTTCCGAAACTCTTTCCTATGGGTAAGTCCAGCGCTTGCTGGCCCTGCGAGAAAGTTTCGGCTTTAACCTGAACCTTTTAAAAAATTTAACTAACGTTTTGAAAGGATAAGCGAATTATGAAAACACGAAGAAAATTGGATTTTAACTTCCTGATTATCAGATTGCTGGCCGTTTTAGTCATCATCAGTTGTGCCCCGACTCAGGTAACGACGGTGAACGAGTATAGCGGCAAGCTGTCCCGGCCGGATCGCATTTTCGTTTACGATTTTGCCGCATCACCGGATGACGTCGATACCACCAAGGGAATCATTTCCGAACTTCAAGGCATGGTCAATAAAAAACCACGAACCAACGAAGAAAAAGCCGTGGGGCGACACGTTGCCAATGCATTGTCCAAGGAACTGGTCAAGGAGATTCAAAATTTCGGTCTACCGGCCGAACGGGCCGCCGGTACCCCGCCTTCCTCGGGAAATATCCTTGAAATCGAAGGCCAGTTTCTGTCGATTGACGAAGGCAACCGCACGGAGCGCGTGATCATCGGATTTGGTCTGGGCCGAAGCGATGTAAAAACCAACGTTCAGCTTTACGATGCGACCGCAACGGGTCGACGTGTCGTGGAAAAATTTACGACCGATGCCAAGAGCGGGCGCAAGCCGGGTATGGCCGTGTTTGTGGGAGCCGGGGCCCTGGCGGGTCATGCGGCCGTGTCAACGCTGGTGAGCGGTGGTGTGTCTGCGGCCAGCGAAAAATTCTCAGCTAATGTGGAGGCGGACGCAAAACGCACCGCCAAAGAAATTGCCAAGCGGCTGGGAGAATTCTTTGTCCAACAGGGATGGATCCCGGTTAGCGCGCTAAAATAGCATACTGTTAGAAAAGGATGGGGTTGACGAAATCATGGGGCGTGACCATGTTCACAACAAGTATTACTGACAACTGACATCCGACACCTGAAACCTATGAAAAGATTTGATCTACGGCAGCACCGAGCATCTCTGACTTGACTCTCCGAGCCGTAGGGTCTGCCCTCCAGCCCGGAGGGAGGACCAAGTTTTCGATTTTGAATGAACGGCAGATATCTGAAAGGAGAGACGTAAAATGGCTAAAGAAAAAGTGAAACATTTGAGTGGCGTGTTTACCTCTGTGTTTGCCCACGCCGGGCACATTACCAAGGAAGAGGCCAAAGAAATCAGCGGCCTGGCGGATCATGAGTTTGAGCACGCATATGAAAAAGCATCCAACATCGCTGAAAACGTCCTGCAGCATGAAGGCGAAAAGATGGATAAGTTCCTGGAGCATTTTGCCAAAGAGATTGATCAGTATATGGAGCATTTTGGCGGGAAACTGTTTAAGTAGAGGTTCAAGGTTTTCGGGTTAAAATTGCATAAAAACCAGTTGGTATGAAAGGGCGCCAAAGCTTATGTCCCTAAAAAATCTACTGAGTTCGAAGGATCGATTTCTTATCCTTTTGTGTCTGATATTGGGGCTGCTTGTTCTCGTCCCCATTCTGAACCGATTTGTGGCCGCCCGCATGTTCCTGGACATTTTTCTAACCGCCATCGCCATTTCGATGGTGTATACCATCAGCCACAAAAAGGGGCACGTTATCGCCGGGGTGTTGCTGGCAATCGTGATGCTTGCCTCGCGGTGGTTACAATATCTCTATCCGAACAAAGGGATTTTGGCGATCGGCATGATCGCCGGCGCTCTCATTATCGGAGTGGTGATCGCCAGCATTCTGGTCTTTATGCTCAAATCCGAGGAGGTTAATCTAGAAATCATTTATGCGGCCATACTGTTGTATCTGCTGGCAGCACTCTTGTGGGCCTTTGTTTATACCTTTTTAGAACTCGTCGACCCGGCATCGTTTAACATCGACCCGAGCCGGCCTCAGGGTTATTTACTCGTATTTCAGTATTTCAGTTTTGTCACGATTACCACCTTGGGATACGGCGATATAACACCAGTCACCGAGGTGGCGAAGGCAATTACAGTCCTTGAAGCCGTTGCCGGCCAGCTTTATCTAGTGGTGGCGGTTGCCTGGTTGGTTGGGATGTATGTGTCAAAAAAATCAAAATAAAAGTCTTTAAGGGAATGGCCGCAAAAAGGCGCAAAGGACGCAAAAGATTTAAAACTGAGATTATAGTGTGAAATCGTTGCTTGATGATACCTGTTGATAAGAAACCCGCGAAAAGGCGCAAAATTCACAAAAGGGTTAAATGAACTCACAGGCTGAAATTTTTGCATTTTCGGTGCCCCCAGGCTTCAAATAAAAAAGTACGCCTTATCAGATAGATTATAATCTTTGCGTTTTTGCTGCTATTGCATTTTCAGCAATGACAAAATATTGGCCGCGAAAAGGCACAAAATTCACAAAGGATATAAGTGAAACTCCGGAAGATATTTTTATAGTAACAGAATAAATTTTGCGTTTTTTGCGCCTCTTTGCGGCTACATAAATAATTATGCGTTTTTTGCGCCTTTTTGCGGCTAAATAATAGTCTTTGACAGACTAAATTTTGTGTCTTTTGCGTCTTTTTGCGGCTATATCATTTAGTGGCGATTAAGAGATAATGCAGAAGTTCATTCAGTTCATAGGAGGCTAGCGAATGACCGCCGACCAGTATATAACGATTGCTATTCTGGTGTTGACCTTTGCCCTCTTGATTAAAAGTAAGATCCCGCCGGTAGCCGTCTTTGTCGGCGCGTTGACGCTGACGATCACCTTTCGTCTGGCACCCGTGGTAAGCTGAAAAACGACACGCCCTTCTCGGAGTTCAAATGGGCCAACTTTTTCCGTACCCGCATCCTGCCCGGCCAGGACCTGCTTGCGGGCAAGCGCACCTTCGATGAGTTTGCGTTCGAGGTCGACAAGCACGGCAAGATGACGCTCAGTGATGACGCCGAAGAAATCATCGACGAATGCATGTTCCTGGCGGCGAGCCCTGAGGCGCGCGGACTGCCGGGATACAGAGGACCCGCGTCTTAGGAGAATCCAATGACAACAACCAAGACCGACAAGACCGAGTCCCAGGGTTTCCGTTTTCCCATCCTTCAGGGGGTGTTGCCCATCAAGGGGTCGCAG
>CALZJV010000858.1 GCA_945787595.1 uncultured Desulfobacterales bacterium
AACTGGCCCTCGACCTGGGGGTTCCGACAACACTGATTACCGAGGCGGTGTTTGCCAGAATTCTTTCGTCGCAAAAAGAAAAACGTATGCGCGCCGGCAGGATTCTGGCGGGACCCCGCGGGGCTCTTGAAAAATGGCGTGAGTCGGTAGAACCAGAGCAATTCATCGAGGCGGTGCGCCAGGCACTTTATGCATCCAAAATCTGCAGCTATGCCCAGGGATTTTTCCAACTGCAGGCCGCAGCCGGCGAGAATGGATGGGATCTAAATTACGGCGAAATTGCCATGATGTGGCGCGGTGGCTGCATCATCCGGGCAGTTTTTTTGGAGCGGATCAAAGAGGCTTTTGAGCAAGATGCCGGCCTGGAGAATTTGCTGCTGGATCCTTACTTCAAGCAGGCGGTGGCGTCAAATCAGGACGGCTGGCGGCAGGTCGTCGCTACAGCCGCCGGGCTGGGCATTCCCGTACCGGCCATCAGTGCGGCCCTGAATTACTATGACGGCTACCGCAGCGAACGCCTGCCCCACAACCTGCTGCAGGCCCAACGGGATTATTTCGGTGCCCACACCTATGAGCGGATCGACCGGGAGGGGAATTTTCACTCGGATTGGATCGGATTAAGGCGGGAACCGCAGAAATGATATGGAATGGATTCTATTATATTATTTTATATATCAGACTGGATTAACTGGAAAGTATAGGAATTTCCATTTTGAGGACACGGATGAACACGGATCACCAGGATATTAAAAGCTAGAAAAAACCAAATATCCGTGGAAATCTGTGAAAATCTGTGTCCTAATTTAACTTGATTATCAGGATAAAATCCCCCTTCGGGGGGAGGAGAAATTCAGGGCTACAAATCTACTTTTTTTGATTTCCACATAAAAAATTGTGATTGCCTATCGGTTAATACTTCCCGCTTTTAGTGGCTTAAAATTCTTGGAAATGGTGTGCCGCGCCGCTTGAGGAGGATCTCGATTTAAACATCGAGAATCGCAAATCAGGCGACAATCAAATTGTGTATACTCAGTGGGAGCCATGTTTTATGAGCTCCATCTTCATTCAACCCTAATTCGGAAATATGCCATGTCGAGTTGCCCTTACTGTTTGGAAGAGATCAAGGTCGGCGCACGAAAATGCCCGCATTGCCACTCTGGCCTTCTACAAGGGCGCTCCCAACCACTGGACGGAAGAGCTGATCATGGTCAATGTGCTCGGCAAGAGCAAAGAATATCCTGGTTCACGCGCCTACGACCCGGAGTCGATTATGAATTACGCCTTTTCTCCAGAGCTGTTTGTGCCGGGCAAAGAAACGCGCCCCGGTAACGACCTGTCCAAGAGTGATAAGCGCTACGTTGCTTCGCTCTATCCGCCGGAATAGCAACAACGATAGTGTCAGGGTCTTGCAATGCCACATTCTTGGCTAACAAGCCGACGCCAAAATTCGGCGCGGCTGATGCCGGGATTTTTAGCAGAACAATAGAAAGCGATAAAAAATTAACCTTAGCGTCCTTCGCGTCTGCCTGCCCAATCTGCCCAATGAAATCTTTGTTGCCCTTATTTCATCGGGGCGCTGAACTATTACGTTCCATCTTTCTGCGTTACAAATTCGCTTTGCCCCTTTATTTTTATTTAACCTCTGAACCTTGCCTGCCCTGCGTAGCCTGAAAGGCGAAGCAGGGAACCCTCAACCCCGAACCTTTTTTATCATTTACATCCTCAAACTCCATAAAACCTCCTGAAATTAATCAGCCTATTCTGACTCCTGATTCCTAATTTTTCAATTGACACAACATGACCCATGGTTATATTATGACCATCAGTCAATATATAGCGATAGGTCAAATATTAACCGCCGGTCGAAAGGAAAAATCAGTGGGAACAAAGGAAAGAAAGGTGCGCGAAAAAGCGGCCCGCAGGGATGCCATCTTGGAAGCTGCCAAATCGGTCTTTTTTGAAAGGGGCTATCATACTGCCACCATGGATCGGATCGCAGAGGAGGTCGAACTCAGCAAAGGATCGCTATATCTCCATTTTCCCAGCAAAGAGGAACTTTACATATCTCTTTTAGTGGAAGGTCTGGCAGAGCTTTGCAAACGATTCGACCAGGCGGTTCAGGGGTCCCGGGGCTGGGAGGAAAAACTGTTGCGGATCAGGGCACCCAATGCCTGGATTTCATCTCCCAGGCGATCCAGGAGGGGATGGATGCCGGCGCGATTAAACAACAGGATCCGGCAACACAGGCTGTTGTTCTTTGGGGCGCTTTTAACGGTGTTCTCTTTTTATATGAAGACGAAGATCACCGCAAATTGTTCCCTCTCCCTTTGGATCAAATTGTTCATACCAGTTTGGAGATGTTTTTACACGGTTTGAAAAAGAGGTAGAGAAAATGAAGGCTATCTTCAGGTATTTTTATTTCTGGGGGTTTGTGTTGCTTGCGGCTTGCAACACATCTGAATCAAAAATCGCGCAAGAAACCAGGCCAACCCCGGTTCAGGTTATGGAA
>CALZJV010000859.1 GCA_945787595.1 uncultured Desulfobacterales bacterium
GAAAGCGATAGGATATAGTTTAAATCAGCAAAAGATAGAACAAGAAAAGAAGTATGACGGCATCTTTGTTCTTTTGTCGAGCCGATATGATTTAAAGCCGCATGAGGTCGTTGAATCATATAAGAACTTAAAAGAAGTTGAGATGCTCTTTGATGATCTAAAAAACTTTGTGGACATAAGACCAATCCGGCACTGGTTACAGATCAGGGTACGGGCGCATGTATTTCTCTGTGTGTTAGCATTATTGTTGAAGCGGATATTTGAGATCCACTACATGAAGGGCAAATGTGTAATGGAGCCCTTAGAAGAGATATCCAAATCTAAATTAATCAAATACAAGGTGAAATTTTCAAAAAGAGAAGACAGGAGTCAAACATTTCCAAAGGTGACGAATACGACTCCCATGCAAAGAAAGTATTTCAATATAATCGGAATTAGGAATCCGATGAGTTTGGAAAAATTTATATGGTGAGGAACGCAAAAAGTTAACCGCCTGATTTTAAAGCGGATGTTCTTTCTATCTGTTTAATCAAAGTTAAACCATAAGGATGAAGTAAAAATCGCCAAAAGGATTGAAGCTGGTGAACATGAAATACTGCGAGCACTTTTGCAGACCTCTATCGCCGTACAACATATTGTGGATCTCGGCAAGCGGATTAAAACCGGTGAAATGCATGCAAAGCGGGTCTCAAGGGCGATTCGCACCGGGACTACCTTTGCCGATGAGGCGGCTCGAATTCAAGAATTATTAGCAACCATCACACTGATTGAAGAAATTGATGCAAAAAACACGGTGTATCGCACCAAACTGCTTTCTCCCTCATCGACCTCCGCTGAAATGCAACGCATTTACAGGCATATTGTCCGTGGTGCGGACCAAATCTATTTCCTGCTGCGCAATTGGCGTCTTGAGTCCGAGATCATTGACGTCATTGAAGAAACGATTCGTCAACCCGAAAATGTGCCCGAAACAGATGCCCTTGTTATAAGAGGTATCTTGGACGGCATCAATAAAAGCCGGGCAAGGGTGCAAGCGGCCAAGAATGAATTAATTAAAGCCAATTTGCGTCTGGTCGTCAAGGTTGCCCTCAGATACAGCAAAAGCAGTCTGCACCTGCTGGATCTGATCCAGGAGGGAAACATCGGCTTGATCAAAGCGGTGAACAAGTTTGATTATCACCGGGGATTCAAGTTCAGCACCTATGCGGTTTGGTGGATCAGGCAGGCTATTTTACGGGCGATTACCAACCAATCCCCAATGATTCGGATACCGGTCCATTTAGCTGAAACGATTTACAAACTCAAGCGCACCCAGCGGAGCATGTCAGCGAAGCAAGGCAGGGAAGCTAAGCTGGAGGGCATTGCAGAAGAGATGGAAATATCGCGTGATATAATTCGCAGGCTGTCTGATCTCACCGGTGAACCCGTTTCACTTCATTCGCCGGTTAAGTGCAAAAAACATGGTTGTCTGGGTGATTTTATCAAAGATGAAACCGTCCCCGGAATATTTGACACCGTGGTAAATCAATCCTTGGCCGAACAACTTCGCAAGATAATCGCCACGCTGACACCGCGTGAAGAAAGGGTGCTGCGCCTGCGGTTTGGCATCGGTGAAAAAGACGACCATACGCTGGATCAAATCAGCCGTGATTTTTCGTTAACCAGTGAACGGATCAGACAGATCGAAGCCAGGGCATTGCGAAAGTTGCGTCATCCCAAAATAAGTGGCCCACTGCAATGTTTTATGGAAGCGTAACCTGGACAATTGGACAATCATAACATTTTGGTCATCTTGCCGTCATCTTGCCGTTAACTTTTTGCTTTATAGTAAGTTCAATCAAAGGCCGATTTCGGTCAAAACCAAAACAGGGAGGAAAGAAAATGAAACAGACATTCAAGTTTACAAGGTACATCGTGGTTATGGTAATGGTCGGGCTGATGCTGGGTTCCGGCCTGCCGATGGCAACGGCAACCAAGAATGCGCCGGTACGAATGGTGCCGCAAAATTTCAGCGCCCTGGCCGACGCCGTCAGCCCGGCGGTGGTTCACATTCGGGTGGAGAAAACCGTCAAGGGCGACGGACCGGCATTTCATCAGTTCAACCAGAATCCGTTTGGCGGCAACGAGCAGTTCAAAGACTT
>CALZJV010000860.1 GCA_945787595.1 uncultured Desulfobacterales bacterium
CAATGTCGGCGCCGATAGTCTCAATCTTCTTCTCTTTGAGGATTATTAATATGGCTATACTGGTTTTGTTCATGGTAAAATGCTCAACCTTTTGTTTGTTCTGTTATAGCCTACCGGATATATTTTTTTCACAATTACGTGTCAGGTAGAAACGAAAACTACTGCCAGGACGGCAAAAAATACCCCGAGACCATGTTTGATTGTGACTGTTTCGTTTAAAAAAATGATGGCCAAACTTACACTTAAAATGGGATACAATGCAGACAGCGGTGCAATGATAGAGACCGGTCCCTTTGAAACGGCAAAAAGAAAACACAAGGCGCCAACGAAACCGACCAAACCGGCTATTCCAGCTAAGGCGATTCCCATCGGGTGCGTCTCCAATCGAAAATTCATAAAGCTCAGAACAAAAAGTGATAGTACAATGCCACCGATAACTTCGTAAATAACAGCACTCTTCGGATCAATGTATTTGGTTGTAATTTTAGGGATAAAACTCCACAACCCCCAACAGATAAAGGTTCCCACGGTCGGCAAAATCCATTCTTTCATTTACACAACTCCTTTGATTAATATTCTGGGTCAGGGAAATACTTATCGAGAAGGTTTGATCGCCCGGAGATGACCAGGCCGAAGTTCCCCGCTTTTAATGACAAGGTTCATAGCTCGCCATATTTCTATGTATCTGTCTGCATTCTCAGGTCCAAGCAACTCTGCCATCCGAGGATACAAAGGCCCTTTCATCTGCTCGTACTCATTTTGGGAAAGATCCCTATACCAGGCATTTCGATCATGTAATTTGATGCCCACAAAGCCGGCCTTCTCAAGGGCTTTTGCGTATCTTTCCGGAGAGGCCATCCCAAAATTGAGGCCTTCCACTTCCAGGTAATATTCCATTTCGGGTGTTGGCGGGTTGTCATCACAGCGCATCCAGTCACTGGCTATGAATAACCCGCCCGGTCGAAGTATTCGAAAAACATCTGCAAACAGCGCTTCCTTATCCGGAATGTGAATCATGGCATCTTTGCTGAACACCACCTCGAAGCTTTCCGGGTCAAAAGGTAGAGGACCGGGTGCAACTAATTTATAGGTGAGCCGGTCCGAAAGGCCTTCGGTCTCCGCACGGACTGTGGCGCGATCGAGAACCGGCTGCTCGATATCAACGCCTGTTACGTTGGCGGCACTATGCTCACGCACCAACAGCACATCGATCCCGCCGATGCCGCAACCGATGTCAATGACCTTTTTCCCGGAAATATCTTCCCCTTCCAGCAGGAGTGCAACTTCTTCAGCACCTCCCGGAGATAGAAATCCGTCTCCCCAGATAATCTCCAGCATCGTGACAAGTGTGTCATCATATTCGATATCTTGATGTTGTGCCATAAGCTCCTCCACTTACCTTGTCCCACTAATAGGCGCATGCAGGCGACGCAGGTTGTAATACCAATAAAAACTGTTTCCGTTTTGGTATGATAATTTAAGTGCTATTCTTAACTTCCTACCGGCTTGGTGAAAATTATCCGTAACATGTCCGCTAAATTTTATCCCAGTTTTATTTCAATCTACGGGGATATGGTTTCAGGTGTCAGCCCAGCCGCCGGCCAAAAAAACGGCCGGTCTAATCGAAGTAGAAACTTTGGTAATGTAATTTAATATGAAGGGGTTACTAAAAAAATGAACGTCGAACATCGAACTTTGAACGTCCAACATCCAATAATGTATTCTGTCAATTTAAAAAAAGGCAGTGCAAGACTATTGCGCCAGATTGGTTACCAAGGCCAAGAGAGAAACCATTCTTCGAAATTCTGCGATTCAACTGTTTTAGATTCGATAAAGCGCAGCGCCATCAATATTCGACGTTCGATGTTGGACGTTCGATGTTCGACGTTCAATCTTTTCGCTGTTCCGGCCAGGCGGAGTCTCATATGAGCTCCGCCGCGGGCCTGGAAAGCGGCCCGTTTAATCCTCAAGAAACCGTGCCTTTTTGGTGTAGTTTCATACAAGCACGGCCGCTGGCCGCGAGCGTCCAGTCTGATTGTAGAAGAAACTTAACGAAATGCAATTTTATTTTTCTGACAGGATCAACTGGATGGACAGGATATAACCATACTTAACAAAAAAAATCCTGTAAATCCTGT
>CALZJV010000861.1 GCA_945787595.1 uncultured Desulfobacterales bacterium
GCCGGCCGTTCGCGACAGTAACAGGGACCAGGCAAAGCCGATAATAACCTCCGACAGCGACAAAACCGACATTAGAAAGACCAGCCAGATCACCTGGGTTCGCCGTCTCATGCGGGTAATGAAGTAGGTAAACGGAAACCCGATGGATACGCAAATGGCTGCCGAAAGACCTGCAACAAAAAGGGAAAACAACAGGGTGCGTCCAAAAAGCGCCGTGTAGAGGTTCTTGTAGTTCGTGAACTCGAAACCGGGGATGTAAAAGCCGCCGGGCTGACGGTGAAAAAAACTGACGGCAACCATTATGCCGAAGGGTATGATGAAAAATATCCCCAGCATCATTGCCGGGTAGGCCACTGGCAGGTGTGCGCGTATGCCTTTTGGTTTTTCACCGATCATGATTTCAGCACAATGCAGGAGACCGCAGGCAGAATCGCGGTGGCTTCGTCTCCCTGCTTGACATTCGGTCGTCCCTTAGGTGTCGATTGACTGATAATCTGTAGCCCGTTGCAGTTGAGATAAATTTCAACGTTGGAGCCCACATCCCGAATAAAAGAAACGGTTCCGTGCAGGCGGTTGTCTCCTTTTTCAGCACCGGGCAGAACACTAATATCCTCGGGTCGCACCGATACGGTAACGGAGGTTCCGTCGCTTATTCCCGCGGGCATTTCCTCTACCACCAGTTGTTGATCACCGATTTTGACCTCACGGGCCCCCATACAGGATCCCTGAAGCAGATTGCTGCTGCCGATAAAATTGGCGACAAACGTATCAGTCGGTTGGCGGTAGATTTCAAGGGGAGACCCCACCTGACGCACGCGATTGTCCGGCCCCATAACCACTACCATATCCGCCATGGTCATGGCTTCACGCTGATCATGGGTGACCAGAATGGTGGTTATCCCCAGGCGCTGCTGCAGCAGGCGAAGTTCCAACTGCATGCTTTCGCGCAGCTTGGCATCCAGGGCGGACAAGGGCTCATCCAGCAGAAAAAGTATCGGGTCGATGGCCAGGGCTCGGGCGATGGCGACCCGCTGGCGCTGCCCTCCGGACAACTGTGAGATATGTCGATCCGCAAAGCCGGATAATTGTACCAGATCCAGCAGCTCGGCAGCTCGTTTTCGTCGCGTATCCTTTTTAATGTGCCGCACCCTGAGGCTGTAGGTCACATTCTCACCGACGGATAGATGGGGAAACAAAGCCAGGGACTGGAAAACCATACCGAAATTGCGTTTGTGGGCCGGCGTCCGGGTGATACGCTTCCCATCCAGCAGTATATGTCCCTGGGTAGGAGATTCCAACCCCGCGATGAGTCGCAGAAGGGTTGTTTTGCCGCATCCCGACGGACCGAGAAAACACACAAATCGACCGTGGGGCAGGTTTAAATTTATCTCCCTGGCGGCCACCACCGAGCCAAAATGTTTATGGATATCTTCAAGCGTTAATCCAGCCATAAGCAATTAAAAAATTTCAAATAACAAATACCAAAAAAATCACAATGACCGAAATTCAAAACAAGCACTTGAGGAAGAACATTTCGCTAGTTGAGAAATCAAATTGATTCGAAAGGGAAAGCGCCCAGGATGTTTTGGTCATTGGTCATTGGATATTGGAATTTATTTGTAATTTGGTGCTTGTAATTTGGAATTTAAACAGTTGGTGCTTGTAATTTGTTATTTCTGGTTTATCCGGGTTAGGTATAAAAGCAAAGGTCGGAGCCGATAAGCGACTCCGACCGTAAAGCTTAAATAGTTTATTATTCAGTTACCATTTCAGTCCATTTTTGATTGACCCAGTCACTGAGTTCACCCGCATACAGGTCGTAGCGCGGGATGATGGGAGGGATATCACTTGACACGGCTGAAAATTCCGCATCCGTCAGCCCGCTGACATCCCGTTTCACCGTCGGCGCCGTGCCGACTTTGAGCGACAGTTTGGCCTGAATCTGAGGCTGGCACATGTAGTTGATAAAAATGTGGGCCTCCTTGCTCATCTTGGTTACCTTGGACACAGCCCATGAGCCGGAATCCAATACGCCGCCCTCCTTGGGGAAGGTGGAGCGCACCGGGTGGCCATCGGCTGCCGCCAGACCGGCCACATCGTGATAGTATTGTCCCATGGGGATTTCCCCCAGCCAGTTTATTCAGGACCTTGAGAACGCCTTCTTTGGAATTCAACACATCGTAACCGCCGAAAAATGTTTTGGCTGTAATTTCCATCAGAAATGAATTGGATGCCAGGGCAAGAAGTCCCAGTTTATTCTTTTTGTCCGGTTGCCACATATCCGCCCAGGAGGCCGGTGCCGTTTCGAATGCTTTGGTGTTGGACACCAGAGTGATATACCACGAGACCGCTCCGATCCCATCGACCCGGCCATCCGCATACTTGTGAACATGTTGCGGCAGCAGAAACTTGTAATTCGGAATCTGTTCGAGGTCCAGCGGCATCCAGAGCTCGGTTCGTTGGCCCCTCAGCATGGCCACCTGCGCCATCATGGAAACATCCGCCGGGGCCACACCGGCTTTGGCGGCCTGCTCCAACTGCACCAGCCAGGCTTCGCCGGTGGGCTCAGCCACCGACTCGACTTTGATGCCTGTGTCTTTGGTAAAATCAGGAAATATATGTTTGTCGAAAGAATCCTTGAAATAACCCCCGTAAACCCCCACTTTGAGCGTGTTTTCAGCTAAGACCGGCGAAGACCCAAAAAATAAAAGCGTCACACAAACAGCCATTAAAATCAGGCCCGCCACATTTTTTCTCCTTTTCATGCCAACCTCCTTTTTTGTAATATTTTAGCCACTAAGGCACTAAGCCACAAAGGTTATAATATAGTTCTGTTGATGCCGTTTTTAATAAGAGGCA
>CALZJV010000862.1 GCA_945787595.1 uncultured Desulfobacterales bacterium
ATTCGGATCAGGCTCAAGAAGAATGTAGATCATTAATGGCGAAACGAGGTGCATTATGATATCCATTAAATCTTTATTATTGGGATTAGCCGCCTCTCTACCCCTATCTCTTGCAAGTAACGTCTTTGCTCAGCAGCGATGCGACTATGTCCGCTGGGGCATGGGTCTTTGCCTGATGGAGGGATGGGGGATGGGATGGTTCAGCATGATCTTTATGCTCGTCTTCTGGGTCTTGGTAATAGTGGGCCTCGTATTTCTCATCATACGGCCAGTCCAAGCCACAAAGAGTGAGAAGGATGTCCTTCCATCAATTTCACATCGTCCATCAGATCATTTGCATAGGCAAGATGGAATCTATTAATAAAACGTCAGAAAAAATTTTTATGGATTTGCATTCATTAATAGAAGATCAAGATTTGATTATACTCGATGGTGCAATGGGAATACGATTAGCGGCTCTTGGCTTATGCATGAGCGGCCAGAACAACCTGACTAAGCCGGATAGGGTTTTGGAAATACATAAGGATTATTGCAGATGTGGGTGCCAAATTCTAATAACCAATACCTTAACCATGAATCGAATATATATTGAAACTCATAATATAGACGTGGATGTAAGGGAGGTAAATCTGGCTGGAGCTAAATTAGCAAAACAAGCAGCGGACAGTAATCAATTTGTATTGGGTGATATAGGCTCAACGGGAAAGATCATTGAACCTTATGGTGACCTCTCAGAAGCGGCCGCCTATGAAGCATTCAAAGAACAAGCAAGCTTTTTAGTTGAGGGTGGTGTGGATGGGATTATCATTGAGACTATGTTTGATCTGAGAGAAGCTCTTATCGCTCTGCGAGCGTGCAAGGCAGTTTCTTCTGTGCCTATGATTTCTTCTATGGCTTTTTCATCGGCAGAAAATGGTGGCCGGACGGTAATGGGTAATTCTGCCAAGGATCGCGCACAGATGCTCACCGAGTCCGGAGCTCAAGCTGTCGGGATGAACTGTGGAGATATTGATCCTTCACAGATGGCAGACATTGTTTCGATATTCCGAGACACGACTAACCTCCCTGTTTTGGCAAAACCTAACGCTGGAATGCCCAAATTGATCAATAACATTACGGATTTTGGTATGTCCCCTCAACAGTTCTCGAAAGGGAACATTGAGTGTATACATGCCGGGGCTTCCTTAGTTGGTGGATGTTGTGGCACTACTTCTGAGCACATTAGTGCTGCAATCCGTGATATTGGCTAAATTTTGCGGGGACAATCTTTCGCAGACGATTGAAGCAGTTCTTTGATACTTCTAATCATAATTGTGGCAATAAAAAAGTAGTTATCTTTTTTTAAACTGGAACAAATCAACCTCTTAGGATCTATTTTATCCTTTGTTTGAGGTGTAAAATAAATCGGAAAGAAGGATTGCAAATGAAAGGGCCTCTATCAATAGAGGATGAGGAACGCCGGGCACTTCAGCTAAAGTATGATATTACGGCATGGTTTTACGATATTCTGGATTATCCATGGGAACGACAGTATCGACATTGGCGACCTCGATTGGTTGGGAATGTCTGTGGTGCAGTACTCGAAGCCGGGGTAGGCACCGGACGCAACCTAAAATACTATAATTCAGGTGTAAATCTTACTGCTGTCGACCTGTGCAAAGCCATGGTGCAAAGAGCAAAGAAGAGAGGGAAATCTGCTGTATGTATGTTGGAATGTCTGCAAGAAGATGCAACCAAGATGACATCGATTCCTTCCAACCACTATGACTGGATAATCTGTACTTTCTTGTGTTGTGTTCTTCCCAATGATCTTCAAGTTTTGGCGATACGCCAATTCGAACGGGTATTGAAACCCGGAGGCAAAATTCGTCTTTTGGAAATGGTCTATTCGAAAATACCCAAGTTCAGAAGGCTGCAGATTTTTTTTGCTCCATTTGTTGAGAAAGTCTACGGCGCCCGCTTTGACCGCAATACCTTAGAAATTCTGCAAGAATCCTCGAGGCTGAGAGTTACGAACAAATATTTTTTGAAGAGGGACATATATCAGGTGATTGAAGGTTACCTTGTAGAGTAGATCGAGCCACCTTTGTCACACGGATACATAGAAAAATTATTACATACAGCGTGTTGCTCTTCAATTTTTTAATTTCTTATTGTTCTAAAATAAATATTTGTTTTCCGTGAACTTTAACCAAAAAATCAAGTAAAATTTCAATGGAGAAACCCCTCAAGATGTGCATACCTTGCTTCTGAGAGGAGGTTTTAGGTCACGTTGGGAGCGTATTCCTTTTGGCTATGTCAGATACCTCTAAAGGGTATTAATCTGAGAGGAGGAAATAATGATCATCGATAATCTGATATCGAGTTTCGATTTTGACAAATTAAAAAACGATTGCCTCATACATGATTTCCTGAAGACATATATTAAAAAAAAATCGATTCTAACCTCATGCTGGGGTTCAGATATTTTGGAGCGATATTTAAAAAACGCTATGTGTTTTCCTTCAGAGTGTGAAAATTGTGTGGGCATGAAAAAAAACGCTATTCGTAAATTTATTTAGAGACATAATTATGTGCGTATAAGCGAACTAGTACATATGCCTGACCTCCTTGTAGGGCAACAATTATTTCAAATCACATTATCG
The DNA here is from genome assembly GCA_945787595.1 of uncultured Desulfobacterales bacterium. The sequence continues at coordinate 2,646 of CALZJV010000862.1, forward strand.
GCGTCCTACCAAAATATCGGCTAAGGTGGCCGTTACCTGCAAATTTGTGGTATTCAATTTCCTCTGGTGAGACGTCCGATGATGTTTGTATGCTGTGTCTTCAAGGCCGTATTGGACGCATGCGCTACGTTGCTCAAAAGCAAATTTCTATCATTGCTTCTAGAAAAAGGTTTTCTTGCTTTAGGAGGTTGCAATGAACGATCTGAAATTAAATAAGGAGATTTCATCAACGTATAAGCCATTTCTTGATGAGATCTTGAGTGGCTACAAAGATAATATACATTCCATCCATATCACCGGCAGTGCATTAACAGATGATTTTAACCCTAAAATTTCAGACATCAATTCTGTTTTTATCCTTCAGGAAATGGATTTGAAATTTCTCAAGCTTCTTGCTCCAGTGGGCAAAAAATACGGTAAAAAAAAGATTGCCGCCCCGCTTATTATGACTCCGGATTACATTATGAAATCCTTGGATGTTTTCCCCATTGAGATTTTGAACATCAAACTCCTTCACCATACCGTCATGGGAGAAGATATCTTTCAAGATCTCGAAATACATCGATCCGATCTGCGGCATCAATGCGAAAGAGAGCTGAAAGTCAAACTCATCGGTTTGCGGCAAGGATACATCGCCTATGCTGGGGATAGAAAAACACTTACCGCAGGTTTTGTAGACTCATTCTCCGGTTACATTCCACTGCTCAGAGCGATCATTGTTCTGCTTGGCAAGGAGCCGCCCGCAAACAATGCCGAAGTGATCATCGCTCTTGAGAAGAGCTCCGGCGTCAATACGCATGTATTTCAAACGGTTTTAAGGCTAAAAAGAGAAAAAATAAAACCTACTATCGAGCAGCTGAACACCATATTCGAAGACTATTATGAAGCCATTGAAAAACTGGGAGAGATCACCGATGCGATTGAAGAATAAACTCATCTTCTTTCCACTATCCCTGGTACTTTCGTTCTTAGCAGTATCGTTGTGTTTTGCCAACAACGTACCTGAGCAACCCGATAATCCTGTCGTGGACCTTGCCGGAATTATCGATGCTGCTGTCGAGACAAAGCTCAATCAATATCTTAGAGAACTCGAGCAGAAAACAACGGCAACCGTAGCCCATGACAAATGGAAGCTGGGACAAAAGGGCAAAGACAATGGTGTCCTTTTGGCGGTCGCACTCCAGGACCGCAAATACAGAATTGAAATTGGCTACGGCCTGGAGGGTGTACTTCCGGATAGCCTGGTAGGAAGCATCGGACGTGATAATCTCGTGGCTTATTTCAAAAAGGGGGATTACTCAAACGGAATTTATGCGGCTAGCCTGGCCATCGCAAAAGAAATCGCCGATGATGCTGGCGTAAAAATCTCCGACATGCCTCTCGTTAAGAAAGCCTACCAAGTAAAACGAGTCGAAGAGAAAACCATTAGCAAGGAAAAATCCTCCATAGGTATCCTGCTGTTTTTCGCTATTAGTGGCATTTTATTTATCGGCTTAATTCGCAAAACCGGCCTGCGGGGCCGAAGAGGCTATTGGGGCAGATCATCAGGTGGTTTTGGCGGGTTCGGTGGCGGCGGTGGCGGTGGCTTTGGCGGCGGCGGCGGTGGCGGTGGCTTTGGCGGCGGTGGTGCCTCCGGCGGTTGGTAGAGGGTAAATTGGGTAGTTGAGGAGCTTTGGACTAACGCCAACTTGTTCAAAAAACACCCCCAACCATCAGATAACTCGGTGTCACAATAAAATTCACTATTATTTGATGGAGGCTTCTATGCCAATAGGGTTGAAAATCGTTCTGATTATATTAGGTATCTTCATACTTTCTATATTCCTTGTGGGCGGAAAGCTGATAGCCGGTTAAAACCAGGGATTATTCTATTGCCGCAAGACCACGACTACTATCGTTTTAATGGCTCTCTGACAACACCACCATGTCCTGAAGACGTCTGGTGGCTTGTTATGAAATATTTCCAAACCGCATCTAAGGAACAAATCGATAAATTTGCTCACACAATGCACCATCCAAACAATCGCCCGGTACAATCCGCAAATGCCCGGGCTGCACCATCCAAACAATCGCCCGGTACAATCCGCAAATGCCCGGGCGATTTTGAAGTAAACGCTTAACAAATCGTTTGAGCGGATATTTGAAGTGCCTCTGCGCTCCACCCTAAATACCGCTTAATTCGTCGTTACAGATTACAACAAAGCTTGAATTAATAGAGGGCTATGAAAATTTAAGATAACTTCGATCGTAGTGTTCCGGGTGTAGCAGACGATAACTGCTATATATATTCAATAATAACAATTACTTAAAGTTTAAGATATCCAAACTCTATCTGAAAGCAGACAATCGTTTTCAATCGGCGTGATTTTCATTTAGTATCGTAAGCGTCAATTAAACCCCACGGGCTGGACGTCGGAGCAGCGGCCATGGTTCTGCGGTAGGAAGGCCGTCAGTCTTAGCCGATGACTGCGATAGTGGCGGGGTCAATGTTTTGCGGCAGCAGGTCTTTGAGATCTTGTTTGGTTTGAGCTAACGGCAATTTTTTAAATATATACCGCAGGTAGGCATAAGGTTCCAGACCGTTTGCTTTGGCCGTCTCGATAAGACTAAAGAAAGTCGCACTGGCTTTTGCACCATCCGGGCTGCCGGCGAACAGCCAGTTCTTTCTACCCACCACAAAGGGGCGGATGGCATTTTCGACCAGGTTGTTGTCCGGTCTTAACCGGCCGTCCTCTAAATAAATGAGTAGTTTTTTCCAATTGGACAGCGTATAGCTGATTGCCCTACCCAATAAGCCTTTGGGCGGTGTCAGTGGCTGTTTAGTCTCCAGCCAGCCTTTGAACTTTTCTAAAAGCGGTTTGGCTTTTTCCTGGCGCAGCTGATAGATTTGTATAGTGTCCAATTGCCGCCGCTTGGCCTCTTTTTCGATTTGATACAGATTTCCTATGTAGTCCAAGGCTTCATCGGCAAGGCTTTTGGGATTGGTCCGTTTCGACCGATGTTTTTTGCGGACTTTAACGACTTTGACAAATTTACGCCGTGAATGAGCCCAGCATCCCAAATGCACAATATTGGCACTTTGATCAAGGTGATCATAACCGGCAAAGTCATCACTTTGAATGTACCCGTGGTAGTCGTTTAAAAACTCAAGGGCCACTCGTCCACTACGGGTGCGCTGATATTGATACAGCAAAGTCGGACTATCCGGTGGACCGCCGCGAAATACCCACATGTACGATTTAGTGGTATTATCTCGACCCGCTTCGTTTAATACCTGAAGCGGCGTTTCATCAATACCGATCAGTGGTCCGCT
>CALZJV010000863.1 GCA_945787595.1 uncultured Desulfobacterales bacterium
TAAAACTATTAAATACATCAAGCGCCAAAATGCCATTCCCGATATCTTCCAGGGCCATTATCCCGATGGGGGTTATGTCGCGATGCAATTGGCCGAAATCTTTGGCGCACCGTTCGTGTATACCGGCCATTCCCTCGGTCGCTCTAAATTGAAACGACTGATCGATGAGGGCATGAAAGAGAAAGATATTATAAAAAAATATAAAATCGATTATCGGATACAATTAGAAGAGGAGGTGCTGAAAAAAGCCGATTTGATCATTGCCAGCACCAACCAGGAAGTCACCGAACAATACGGACAATATCACAACAAGGACATACCCAAGTATCACGTGATACCGCCGGGGCTGGATATTGAAAAATTTTATCCATTTTATCACGATATGCTGCCGGAGACATCCAAAGAAGAAATTGAACTGTATGCCCAGGCCTCAATGCTGGAGGAGCTGAATCGATTCTTCCTACGCCCCGACCGCCCGGTCATCTTATCACTTTGTCGCCCGGACAAACGCAAAAATATAGCAGGATTGATCAAAGCTTACGGCGAGGATTTAGAACTGCAGTCGATGGCCAACTTAGCCGTATTTGCCGGAATTCGCAAAGACATCACCAATATGGAAGACAATGAACGAGATGTCCTCACCGAGATTCTTCTGCTCATGGATAAATATGATTTGTACGGCAAAATTGCCATTCCGAAAAGACATGATTTCGAGCACGAAGTACCGGAGCTTTACCGGATTGCTGGGGAAAAGAAAGGCGTATTCGTCAATTCTGCTCTGACGGAGCCTTTCGGTCTCACCCTGATCGAGGCCGCCGCCTGCGGACTGCCGATAGTAGCCCCTGACGACGGTGGCCCCAGGGATATCGTTAAAAACTGTCAGTGCGGCATCCTGGTAAATACCACAGACACCAAAGCCATTGCCGATGCCGCCAAACAAATTATTACCGACAGTGAAAAATGGAAGCAGTATTCTAAAAACGGTATCATGAATATTCGCAAACACTACACATGGGATAGCCATGCAACGTCATACATGAAGCAAATCAGCCGTATTTTTACAGATCAGGGTGAAGAAAAGATGAAGGTCGCTGTGCCATCCGATGCTATTGGCCGACGTCTGGCAGGGCTGAACTATTTCATTATTGCCAATATCGACAACACTCTGATCGGCGACAGCAACGAGCAACTGCCGGCGCTTTTGACCCTGCTTCAGGAAAATCGTGAATATATCGGGTTTGGATTGGCGACCGGCCGTACCATTAAAACGGCGAGCGCGTTTTTAGAAAAACATCGTATCCCTTTGCCGGATGTCCTCATCACATCTGTGGGTGCAGAAATTTACTACGGGAAAAACCTTCATGATGGGCGCGGTTGGGAAACCCACATATCCGCCAAGTGGAACCGTGAGAAAATCGTCGATCTGCTCGAGGACTTTGCATTTTTAAAATACCAGAAGACTGAAGCCCAGCGACGTTTTAAAATCAGCTATGAATTAGAACCGGGCAAAGATCGCCTGGCGATGATTCATCATCGCTTGCTCAGGAATCAGTGCCGTTACAATTTGATTCATTCCCGGAACAAATATCTGGATATTATGCCTTTCCGGGCGTCCAAGGGAAAGGCCATCCGCTATCTGAGTTATAAGTGGGAAATTCCTCTGGGAAACTTTTTGGTCTGCGGAGATTCCGAAAATGATGAAGAGATGTTGCGCGGAGAGCCCCTGGGAGTGGTCGTGGGCAATTACAGTCCTGAGCTTAAAAAATTGAAGGGAATCCGAGGCATTTACTTTGCCAGACAAATATATTCAGGCGGGATCCTGGAGGGGATCAAGAGATATCAATTTATCGAAAAAGCAACTCAGCGGTAGGCCCTTAGCTGGTTTTTTCTGAAAACATGTTGTAAGAAAATGAAGTTTTCAAGTGACGGTGTTCGGACTTCAGCAATTACAAAATTTCAAATAACAAATAATAAACAAATCACAATGACCAATATTCAAAATTCGAAACAACTGGCGTTTGATCTTATTTGAGATTTGGATATTATTATTTGCAATTTATTTGCAATTTGCATTCGCGCGCAATTTCGCTGTTCCGAAATGGACATCGACGACGC
>CALZJV010000864.1 GCA_945787595.1 uncultured Desulfobacterales bacterium
TCCATCAGCGATGTCGGGTCCAGAATCACGATTATAGCGCCCCACGGTGGGAAAATTGAACCGGGAACATCCGATATTGCCAAACAGATCGCCGCAGAAAGATTTAACTACTACTGTTTTGAAGGCATTAAAACGGAAAAAAATGGACGCCTGCATATAACCAGCCACAATTTTGACGAGCCCATGGCTGTTCACATAATATCGAAGTCCCAAATAGTGGTCGCGATTCATGCATGCACCGGCAACGAAAGATTTGTTTTTTTAGGGGGGTTGGATGAATTGTTGAAGGAGGTCATTGCGGATGAGCTGGAATCCAGGGGAATCATCGTTTCTAAGGGGCATGGGAAATTTAAAGGATTAAACCCTGATAATATTTGCAATCGAGGTGCAAATAAAAAAGGGGTGCAGCTGGAAATCACCCGGGGTTTGCGAGATGACCTAATAAAAAGACAATTAATTTCGGAGGCCGTCCAGGTTGCGTTAACAAAAATGTGAAGGCGTTCACGGGTTCAAAGGTTCAGGGGTTCAAGGTTCCATTCTCGTCCCTGGACTGTATTTGGGATGCGTATTTACGAGAAAAGCGTCAGCTTCGTTAGGCTTAATCCAAAATTTGGAGACAAATTGTCAATTATTTAGAAAAATGAGCATTTTTAACGAGGACTTCGGGTATTTAATGTCTTCTCTGTCCTTAACCCCTGAACCTTGAACCCCGAACCTGGAACCGCCCAGTTTCTCAATTTCCTTTTAGATTCTGCATAAACGCCAGATTATCTTTGCTTCTCTCGACCATTTTGGCCTGGATCTCTTCTCTTCCCAATCCCATCAAGATCTTGTAGGCATTGTATTTGGTTTTGCAAAAGTAGATATCAAACGGGTTCTTCTTATCGATCATTCGAAAAATTCGGATGCCCGGGATGTCATCATTTTGAATATATTCGTTTTCCGTGTTAATCAGCAGCGGTTCGACATCGTATTTGTTCAACCACGGGATGCAGGCCCCCTCCATGCCCAGGTCCGGGTCCATGATCGATCGAATTTTTTCGGTCACCCCGCCGACGGCCAGGATAATATCTCCGGTCAGTGAGCCGGTCACACCGTATCGCTGATTCACCGGCTGTTTGATGTAATCCGATACTAGCGCAATGTCCATGGCCACCGAAGCACTGTCTCCTTCCACACCTCCGTGAGCCTGGATGTATTCCACATACATTTCATGCCCCACATAAGGGGCTCCGATATTTTCCAGCACTTTTTTTATGGAGGCCCTGACGTTTTGCGCGGCGGCCTTGGCAATATCGCCGATCTTGCCGGGCGCCACCACATTATCGGCATTGCCAACATTGATTTGGCAGTGAATCGGCAGCGGTTGGCCGTACATCTGTCCGCTTGATTTGGCTTGAATGACGGCAAGACCGACCACGTAACCGATGGAATTGGTCATGGAGCTGATATATTTCTTTAGATATTTTTTGTGTTCGCCGATTTCTTTGGAAAGCCCCCCTTCCAGGCTCAAGTGCTCCTCCAGAGCCTGGCGGACATGCTGCGGTTCAACCAGCGGTGCATTCTCCATTACAGCCTCAAACTCGGCCGATTTAATGATTCCGTTGATAGGTCGCAATATGCTGCTGAATTTCCCGTCCGAGGTACGGCAGCGCAGCTCCTTGGCAATTTCCAGAACGGCGGGTTTTGAAAACTCGCGTACGGTCAGCTTAAAATCCGCCGGAAGTGGCCTGCCGTAAACATGCTCGCTTCTTTTCCTGACACTCTCGTAACCTTCTTTTTCGATGATTTCCCCCCAGGCCTCCTTAAATTCTCCGGCCAGGTTTGCAATCTCCTGCTTAACATACTGCGCGACCTGTTTGACGTTTTCATCGGTTTCGGGCACTGCGCCTTCCATATGGATGATCTCGCCTTTGTCTTCGATTCTGCTTAAAAAAGCGCCGTCACCCTCTTCCTGCAAATAAGTCAGGGTGTCGTGATTACAGCAGGCCACGATGATATTGTCGGCCTTTAGATGATTCTCGGATCGATCCGCCGCCCCACTTCCGGTGCTGCGGCCGCCTTCGAGAACATACTGCTTGTTTTGCATAATTTCCAGCAAATCCGCCATG
>CALZJV010000865.1 GCA_945787595.1 uncultured Desulfobacterales bacterium
CCTGGGCTTCCAGACAAAGATAGACTTCCGAACCGGTGCCGATCAGGATGACGTCCGGGGCGTTTTTTGAATCCGATAATATATATCCGCCTTTTGACAGCATGGTTGCGGAAGGATAGAAGCTTCGATCCAGCACCGGCAGGTTCTGCCGGCTTAAGATCAGAGCTAGCGGGGCATTGGTGGTTCTGATAGCCACACGCCAGGCCGCGGCCGTTTCGGTGGCGTCCGCCGGCCGAATCACAATCAAACCGGGAATGGCCCTCAAGGCCGCCAGATGCTCCACCGGTTGATGGGTGGGACCATCCTCACCAAGTGCGACACTGTCATGCGTAAATACATAAATGACCGGCAGTTTCATCAGGGCTGCCAGACGGATGGCCGGACGACAGTAATCGGAAAACACCAGAAAGGTTCCGCCGTATGGGCGCACGCCTTTGTGAAGTGCCATCCCGGACAAAATTGCCCCCATGGCATGTTCCCGCACGCCGAAACGAATATTGCGCCCGTCGTAAGAGCCTTTCTGAAAATCGAATGACGCTTTAATCAGGGTGTTGTTGGAGGGCGCCAGGTCGGCCGAACCGCCTATCAGGGTCGGCAACCTGTCGGCCAGCGCGTTTAAGACCTGACCGCAAGCAACCCGGGTGGCAATCGGTTTGCCCTCTTTGAAATTCGGAATAGTGGCGTCCCATCGCTGCGCAGGTTTGCCGGTTATGGCGGCCTCCCACTGCTTTGCCAGTTCCGGCTGTTTCTTAGTATAGGTAATATACTTCTTTTGCCAGGCTGCTTCGGCCTTTTTACCTTTGTCCACACTCTTACGGTATGCCTTGAGAACTTTATCAGGGATATGGAATTTTTCTTCGGCGGGCCATCCAAGATTCTCCTTGGTCAAGCGTATCTCATCCTCACCCAGCGGTGCACCGTGGGCCGCAGAGGAATCCTGTTTGTTGGGGCTGCCAAAAGCGATGTGGGTCCGCATCACAATCAATGACGGGTTTTCTGTTTCAGCCCTGGCCTCCTTGAGGGCGTTCTGGATGGCCGCCAAATCATTGCCGTCGTTTACCCGCAGCACCTGCCAGCGATAGGCTTTGAAGCGGGCGGCGACATTCTCGGTAAATGCGAGGTCGGTACCGCCCTCGATGGATATTTTGTTGTCATCATAGATACAGATTAGCTTGCCCAGGCCAAGATGTCCGGCCAGCGATGCCGCCTCTGCTGAGACGCCTTCCATGAGATCGCCGTCACCACACATGACATAGGTGTGATGGTTGACAATCTTCTGATTGGCACGGTTGAAAACCGCCGCCAGGTGAGACTCCGTCATGGCCATTCCGACTGCGTTGGCAAACCCCTGTCCCAGGGGGCCCGTCGTGGTTTCTACACCGGGTGTATGACCGTATTCCGGATGGCCGGGCGTTTTGCTGCCCCACTGGCGAAAGTTTTTGATTTCTTTCAGGCTGATATCGTAACCCGTTAGGTACAGCAAGCTGTAAAGCAGCATGGAGGCATGGCCGGCCGACAGCACGAAGCGGTCGCGATCCGCCCAATTCGGATTTGCGGGATTGTGCTTCAAAACACGGGTCCACAGCACATAGGCTGCGGCGGCCAGGCCCATGGGTGCACCGGGATGCCCGGAATTTGCCGTCTGCACAGCATCCATCGTTAGGGTCCGGATCGTATTGATACACAAGTTGTCGATGGTGTTCAGACGTTTAGCAGCATTTTTCTTCATAATCCATTTCTCCTTTCTGGGTGTTTAGAAAAGCCGAGGCCTGCTGTCCGCCGGCTGAATTGTTTGCGCTTTTCCGAATTTTATCAGCTATGCGATTAAATAAATATCAGGATTTTTGGTGAAATCTATTTTTTCACCGCAAAGGCGCAAAGAACGCAAAGGTTTATTATTTCTGTAACATATGCAAAACTAACTCAAATTATTTTCGGAAAAAGTGCTCTTTTATTCTTTGCCGTCCTTCCGATCCGCCGTTATTATGGGAAGATCAACGGCAAAGAATAAGAAAAAACATCTCTGCGTCCTTCGCGTCTTTGCGGTGAAAACAATTTGATATCATGGATGTGCTGTCCAAACTAATCGCCCAGGTCGAAATTTATTGCTA
>CALZJV010000866.1 GCA_945787595.1 uncultured Desulfobacterales bacterium
TTTCGCAAAATCAACGATGAACAGGATTCTACATTAACCTGGAACTCGTCGTGCGAACACGGACAGTGCGGAACGTGCTCGGTTAAAGTCAACGGAAAACCGCTTCTTGCCTGTGAGCTTCTGGTTGAAAATGCCGTACAATACTTCGGCACCACGACGTTTAACATTGAGCCCCTAAACATTGCTCCGGTTGTGCGCGACCTGCTGGTGGATTTAGAAAAAGCTTATGAGCGTCTGGAACAGATCAAACCGTATATCATTCAACCGGCCCCGGTCCAGTCGCCGAGAGAAGAATATCCCATATCACCCCATGAGCTGGAAAGTTATGTCAATGCTACCCGATGCATAAATTGTTTTTGTTGCGCCGCGGCCTGTATCAGCAGTCATAAAACGTTTCTGGGCCCGCATGCGATGATTGCCGGCATCATCCGGGTGATGGATCCCCGCGAACAGGAAAAAAAGGAACGGCTAAACGTTCTTTACAGCGATCAAGGGGTCTATCGATGTCATTCATCCCGGGCATGCTCCTTTGTTTGTCCGAAACAAATCGATGTAGCGCATTTTATTGCCTTGGCCAAGGAGGGCAGGTTCGTTAAGAAAAGTTAATTGAGATTGCAACCTATCAGCAACGGTGAACAAAAATGAACATAACTGGTGAGATCACACAAAGATGCCATGATTTAAATTACAATGACCTGTCGGATGACGTCATCGATCGGACAAAGTATCTGCTGCTTGATTACATCGGAGTAGCGGCTCGCGGTTCCTTGAGCGATTCCAGTATTCCTATATTTCGATTAGTTCAGGATTTAGATAAGACCGCAGAGGGTGCGGTCGTCATCGGGACCAATATAAAAGTCAGCCCCCCATATGCGGCCCTTGCAAACGGTACTGCCGCTCACTCCCTGGAACTGGATGATGTGGTCAACGAAGCCTCACTTCACCCGGCGGTGGCGATCATACCGGCGGCCATGGCGGCAGCTCAACTCGCAAGCTGTTCCGGTAAAGAATTCTTAGCGGCAATTGTCATTGGTTACGAAGTTGCCATCAAACTGGGAATTGCGCTTGACCCTGCGGCCCATTACGCCCGGGGTTTCCATCCAACCGGGACCTGCGGCACCATGGGAGCCGCGATTACGTCAGCTAAAATTCTCGGGTTGAATCAAAGCGCGATGACAAATGCACTGGGAATCGCCGGTAGCATGGCGGCCGGATCTATGGAATTTTTGAGTGACGGCTCTTTTACGAAACGTCTGCACCCCGGCTGGGCCGCTCACAGCGGGATGATGGCTGCATTGCTTGCCGGAAACGATTTTACTGGGCCTGGTTCTATCGTGGAAGGAAAATTCGGATTTTTGCATTCCTATTCACCAAAATCGAATGCCGAGAAAATTCTGAAAGATTGGGGCAAGCCTTATCAAATCATGAAAACAAGCATAAAACCGCATTCCTGCTGTCGTTATATTAAACGCCGCCGATATCGAAAAGGTTACCTTGGGTATTCTAAAGGCCGGATTTGCCCTGGTTGCCGAACCGGAAGAACTGAAACGTAATCCCATGTCCGTTGTCGATGCCCAATTCAGCATGCCGTTTGGAGCAGCCGTGGCGATGTTGCATGGAAAAGCCACCTTGGATGAGTACACGCTGGAGAATGTCAAATCTTCTCCGGTTAGGGAGTTGATGAATAAAATCCATTGCGTCGAGGATCCGGAACTTGAAAAAGAATATCCCCAAAAGTGGCCCGCGTCTGTAAACATAGTCGCAAAAGACGGCAAGCAATTTTCGGCAAGAATAGATTATCCAAAAGGAGATCCCGAGAATCCGCTATCCTGGGATGAGCTGATAGATAAGTTTAAGAACTTGATTTCACCGGTTTTTTCTTCTGAGAAGCAAAATGAAATAATTACTAGAGTTAAATCTTTAGAGAAAGAAATTGATATAAACGACTTTTCTTTGATTTTGTCGAAGGAGACATAAAGTCACTCTAATTTTTTGTCGTTTTTTTAATGGCGTTTCTGGCTGCCAGTTTCTGGGACCTTGTTTCTTGTTGCGGAATTCTGGCTGCAATTGAGTGTTCGGCACACGGCGTCGGGCGTAAGGCCAAACTTTAAACGTGGAGAATAGAGTCTGGATTCTGTTTTCTGCCCTCTGTTTTCCAAGAGCATGAGGCAACCTAATGCGCCAAATACACATCGATGAAATTGTATCAACGGTTCGGCAGCTTTGTATTGATGCCAACATCGAGATTAGACCTGATACACTTCAAGCTTACCGAAGGGCATTGGACGACGAAGAGTCGGAAGTTGGCCGTGAGGTACTGGAGCAGTTAATTCGGAATGCAGCGGTTGCAATAAAGCAAAGATTACCTTTTTGCCAAGATACGGGATATGCCGTGTTGTTCGTTGAACTTGGACAGGACGTCCATATAATTGGCGGTTCTCTATCGGCAGCTTTTAACGAAGGGGTGCGTCAGGGATACCGGGACGGATATTTGCGCAAGTCTTTGGTGCGAAACCCCTTTGAGCGGGAAAACACAGGTGATAATACTCCGGCGGTAATCAACACCGACATCGTTTCCGGCGACCGGATCAAGATTGATCTTCTCATCAAGGGCGCTGGTTGCGACAATGTCAGCGCTTTGAAAATGTTCACACCGGCTGAAGGACTTGAGGCCGCCAAAGACTTTATCGTTGAGACTGCGGATATGGCTGGACCTAACGCCAGTCCGCCATTTGTTATCGGGATAGGGATGGGCGGACCCTTCGCCCGTGCCGCGCTGCTGGCCCAGAAGGCGCTGCTTTGGCCTGTTGGAACACCAAATCCTGATTCGAAATTGAATGCCATCGAGCAGGAACTGGTGGAAAGAATAAACAGCCTCGGTATCGGTCCTGCCGGTTTCGGCGGGCGGGTGACGACCCTGGGAGTTCATATCGAAGTCTTTGCCACCCACATCGCGAGCTTTCCGGTAGCGGTGAATATCGATTGCCATTCCCATCGGGGAAAGGAGGTGGTCCTGTGAGCGGTAAAGAAAAAATCGAAATCAGAACTCCTCTTAGCAAAAACATATTGAAGAAACTGCGGACCGGCGATCAGGTGGAAATCTGCGGCACTATTTATACAGCCAGAGATGCGGCCCACAAACGGATGTACGACACAATCGAGCAGGGAGGACAGTTGCCTTTTAATCCGGCGGGTCAGGTCCTTTTTTACGTCGGACCCACGCCGGCCCCTCCCGGTAAAGTGATCGGCTCGGCACGGCAGGACCGACGACCGCCGGCCGCATGGATGCCTTTGCGCCCATGCTCATCGAGCGGGGTCTGAGAGCCATGATTGGCAAGGGGCGCCGTTCTAAAAAGGTTCGTGATGCTATGCTGGAGTTCGGTTGCGTATATTTTGGGTCGGTGGAAGGAACAGCCGTCCTTCTTTCCGAATGTATTCGGTCCGCTGAAATCGTAGCCTACGAAGATCTTCGCTCTGAAGCGATTCTGCGATTGACTGTAGAAGATTTTCCCGCCATAGTGGTTAACGACCTCCATGGGGGTGATCTCTACGAGGAAGGGCGTAATCGTTATCGGCGCTCCTGGCCCTGATGAGGTGAAAGCATTATGGCACAAGGAATACTTCCATTCAAGTACGAAACTGAGAAAAAGACAACGGGCATGACGGCGCCGGGCGAATCTTGATCGAACTCCACCCTTTCGGTAATTAGCCGATTATGCTAAACTAAACAACTAACTTCTGCGCACTTTGCGGTTCTGAGGTGAATAAAATATTTAATCTCAATAGAAAATGTCTAAATAATTATTGCCGCATTAGTAAGATCGGAAAAATGGGAATCGAGAACCGACCTAACGATCCTAAACCTAACCCAAATTGCCATGAGTGAAAAACGGATCGCCCTTATAGAGCTCATAGAAAAAATTGAAAGACTGGGGCAATTCCAGGACAGAATAGATTTCCCTTCAAGTGTCAATCAGATCTGGACAGCCTTTTTAGCAGATATACAGAATTTAATTGAGGTTGAAGTCTGTGCGCTGTTTCTTGTCGACGAACCGACCAATGAATTCGCCTTAAAATACGCCGTTCCGCAAAATAAAGCAAAACACTGCCGGAAGGAAATCGACCTTCAGATTGAATGCGGCATTTTTTCATGGATAATTAACAGAAGACAACCAGCCCTGATTCCCGCCCTGGATTTTGCAAAGGAAAAATCGATAGTTATGCTGCCGTTATCAACGGTGAAGAGAACACTGGGAGCCGTAATGATCCTGACGCCTGTCCAGGAAAGCTTTATTACCCATGAAAACCTGAAGCTTTTGACGATTCTAACCAAAGAGTTTTCGCTGGTCATGGAAAATACACGGCTGGTCGAGCGGCTGAGAAAAAAACAATTATCACTGGAAAAAGCCAACAGAGAAATCAAACTTCTGTCCCGCACCGATTCCCTGACCGGATGTTACAACCGTGGATATCTGAACGAACTTCTACCCCGGGAGATTACAAGAGCGTTAAGGTATAAGCGGGCGCTCGCCCTGGCAATGTGCGATATCGACTATTTTAAAAAAATAAATGATACCTACGGTCATCAGT
>CALZJV010000867.1 GCA_945787595.1 uncultured Desulfobacterales bacterium
ATGACCGGCATATCTGAAAAATTGACTTCCGCAATGGTCGGATCATCGGCAAGATCGGCCGGCAAATCGTTTTTGGCCTGATCCACCTTGTCCCTGACCTTCTGCACGGCGTCATCCAGGTCTACCTTGGGCAGAAACTTGATGGCCACCGTAGAAAGGCCCTCCGCCGAGGTGGAGCGAATTTCCTCGACATTATCGATGCCCTTGAGTTTGCGTTCGATGGGGATGGTGATCAGCTGCTCCATGTCCTCGGGAGCCACCCCTTCGTAGGTGGTGGTGACAAACACATACGGAATGGTAATGTCCGGAAAGGATTCGCGGGGCAGGGTGGCATAACAATAAATACCGGCAATGACGATGATGACCAGCAGCGCAATTACCGTTGCCTGCCGTTTAAGGGCCGCCTGATTTAAAATCATTTAGCCGTCACCTTCATGCCGTCTTCAACTTCAGTATGCCCCTTGACAATCAGGTGATCGCCGACCTTAAGCCCGCTGGTGATCTGCACCCGGTCGCCTTCAATCACGCCGATGGATATGGTGCGCGATTCGGCAACGCCGTCTTTTTCTAAAAATACAATCCGCTCACCACCTTTGTCGACGATGGCAAACAGGGGCACCGTAACCGCATCGGCAATGAGCCGGCGGACAAAGGCAACCCGGCCGATCATTCCCGGCCGGATATCATGCCCGGGATTATCGATGACCGATCGTACCAGGAAGGTTTTGGTGGCCGGATCGGCTTTAAAAGAGACAAAATCAACGGTTCCAATTAAAGGGCGCTCTGCAAAGGCATCAATTTTAATCGGTGTCTTTTGGCCCTTTTTGACATAGCGGACATCGAGCTCGGGCACCCGTACGTTGATCTTGATTCTGTCAATGTTGACGATATCTGCAATCGGCTTGCCGGTATCCGCATATTCTCCCACATCCACATATAGGTGGTTGATGATTCCGGTAATCGGAGATTTGGGAAACCCGTGATTGTACCTGACTTTGATTTGCTCAAGATCGGTCAACGCCAGTTTGAGCTGGGTTTCGCTTTGATCGAGTTCCTCTTTGGCGATAATTTTGTTGGCATAAAGCCGCCGGCGTCTCTCGCATAAATCGTTGGCCAGGTTGTACGCCGCTTTGGCGTGTTCCAGGGCCGCTTTATGGGCGGATACATCTATTTTGGCCAGCAGCGCGCCCTTTTTTACGGTTTGACCTTCGCGCGGCCCGATCCACTCGACGCGGCCGGCGGCATTGGCAGCCACCTTGACATCTTCAAAGGCCTCGGTTTCGCCGGGCAGAAAAACGACATCCCGGATGGATACCGGCTCCACAACGGCTACGGAAACCGGAATCGCGGCAGTCTCACGGGAATTGCTTTCGGCAATGGCCATGTTTTCCTGATCTTTACAGCCGCTCATCACAAAGACCGCCAGCAGCGCAATCAGTGCGACCGGTAACATCGTATAAAAAATCCTGGCTGCTTTCATTTAACGCTTCTTTCCTCGGCTTAAGCCCTGAAAGGCCAGCCGCAGTAATCGTTCGGGGCGTTGCGGGTCCGCCAGTTCAGGCTGCATTTTTTCCAGATTCAAACTGAAATCAATCAGGCTGAGCACTAGAAACGCGATCTCATCCACATTGCCTTTTTTGATTTCTCCCGATGACAGGCCCTCTGAACATATTCGTTTAACAGCGTCGAACATCCGACGGTGGTAATTTGGAAAATCATATCCCGGGGCACCCTGGGGAGGGCCGTAAATCAGACCGTGAATCATTGCATACAGACCCTGGTACTCCTGAATCTCTTCGTATATTCGTCGATACAGAAAAATGATTCGATCCTGCACCGTTCCCGACACTTCAAACACTTCATCTATGATTATTTTCTGAACTTCCGCCCCCCACTTTAAAATAGCGTAATACAGCCCCTCTTTACTTTGAAAATGATAATACAACACCGGTTTGCTGACACCGGCCCGGGCGACAATTTCCCGCACCGAAGTGGATGCATAGCCCTTTTCGGCAAACAGGTGAGAGGCGGTTTCCATTAGCCTTTCGCGGGTCCCGGACTCCAGTGACTTGATATCGCGTTTATTTTTC
>CALZJV010000868.1 GCA_945787595.1 uncultured Desulfobacterales bacterium
GGGTCGCAAGGTGCAATGATAGGGCCCACCGGCCATCTCTTCGATGGGAACGACCCGTTTTCCTTGATGATTGACCACCACCGCGACCGCATCGTGAATCAGCAGCGGCGGGATGGTATCGCCGCAGGGCGAACAGTGGGCTACGTTTCCGCCAATCGTGGCAATGTTGCGCACCTGCCGGCTTGCGAATTTATCGGCAGCGATCTGCAGCGATGGCGCATTACGCCCAATGATGTCTGATTTACCGATTTCGGCAATCGTGATTGCGGCACCGATAGTTAATTTTCCCTCCTTGATCTTAATCTGCCGCAATTCGGCCAGCCGGCCTACATCCAACAAATACCTGCGATTGAGATCACCGGAACGCATGTCGACCATGACATCGGTGCCTCCGGCCAAAATGATCGTGTCCGGTCCGTAGGCCTTTATAAAATCAAGGGCCTCGCCGAGATCCTGTGGCCTTATGTAATCGACATCAAACATTAAACTTCCTTTGATCGCAATCGTTCAGCCACAAAGGCACAAAGACACTAAGGTTATAATTTTACTTTATTTGTGCCTTGGTGTCTTAGTGGCTAAATTTTTACTTTTTTTGCTGAGCCTATTGGCGGCAGCATCTATGGCGCCAATGATACTCTGATAGCCCGTGCACCGGCAAAGATTCCCGGAGACCGCCTTGACAATCTCATCTCGCTCCGGCTGCTGACTTTCTTCCAGCAAGGCGCGGGTGCTCATTAAAATGCCAGGGGTGCAAAAGCCGCATTGAACTGCATGGTGTTCGATAAAGGTTTGCTGAATCGGATGCAGCGTATCTCCTTGGCTAAGCCCCTCCACCGTCAGGACCTTACGACCGTCCAACTGAGCAGCAAACATCAGACAGGCATTGACCGCTTTGCCGTCAACGACAACAGTGCAGGCGCCACATTCACCAATTCCACATCCTTCCTTGGTTCCCTTGAGATCAAGAATATCCCGTATAAGTTTCAGCGCTGAAATTCCCGCTTCAATATCCAACGATTTTTCTTGGCCGTTGAGAGTGAAACGAAGATGATATCTATTTTTTTTCATCCTGACACCTGAAACCTGAAACCTATAAATTGCGGCAGCATAACTAACGCAACCCGTCTTCGCCTTTGACCTCTTCCACTTTCAATCCGCCCACCCTGGCAGCCGGACGCCCCGAATCGGTTACCGCCACGATGAGTACCAGCTCGTCATCGCAAGGTGCATCCGGCACCCTGACTTCCATAGCGTCAAAATGAGACCGCACAAACGCTGCATCTTTATGCCCCAGAGGAACATCGATGGCCGCACCCGGATACCCCCTTTTTTTGGCGGAAGGAATCAGGGCCTTACCACCGCCGACGTTGGCCCGCATGGGTTTTCCCAGGGCCGGATGCATTATGGCGGCGCAATGCTCCAGCTCACCTTTACCGCCGACCATGGCGCCCTTGCCGTAGCTGTGAACCTTATCCGGCTCGATCCCCAAAACGGCAACCGCTTTTTGGGTCAGCAGAGCGCCGAGTTCCTCGCTCCACTGGATAAGCAGGGATAGATCTTCCTGGTATTCTCCGGCAAAGGGGTTGACAAAGACTGCGGCGGCGGCGGCTTTGCGAGTCGGTGAACTTAGCCGCACCGTCCCGTCGGCAAAGGTTTCTTCTAAAATAGTACAGATCTTACGAATCTGAGGTGTGTTCTCACTCATCTTGGCCTCCCATTAAAAAAAATTGAATATTGTCGATTGAAGATTGAATATTTATGGAATGCTGTCTATTTTATTTTTTGCTTGCTGCCTTTCTGTAAATAGTGAAAAAGGCAGTAATTTCTAACCTTTTTTATATTCTCCAACCTATAAATTGAATGCTTAATCGGAAATCTGCAAATAAAAGGAATCATAACGATTTTTAAAATTATCAAACGACGGAGCGAAGCGACTTCCACAATTCGTCAATCTTCAATCTTCAATCTTCAATTTAAATCCGGCGCAGCCGGATCAAGTCCATCTTTCCGTAACCGTCTTTTGATCCAGGAACAGCCTCATGGAATCTATTCTGGATTTAGCGACCCCCAGGGCGGACTCGTTTTTCGACATCCGCCTCTTTCATAAATCGGCGGGCAATCCCGCCGTCTCGGGTAAAAATACAGGCGGAATGGCCGTAAGTGTCTTTGTTGTTGATCCAGTCAAGTGCCTCATCAAGATCACGGGCTCGCATCAAATTGATCACCGGTCCAAAGGCTTCCTCTCGGGCAATATGCACATCCGGATTTACGTCGTCAAAAACCGTTGGCGCAAGAAAAAAACCTTTCTCACCACCTGCAACATTAGCCTTACGGCCATCGAGTATAATCTTCGCTCCTTCAGCGATACCTTTTTCGATAAAATCGACAACTTTCTGTCTGCCCTTGACCGAAACCATGGGACCGAGTTCGGTAGCCTCATCCAGCCCATATCCCAATTTCATCCCCGCTGAAGCTTCGACTAGTTTTTCCTTGATGGCCTCATAGGCATTGCCGATGAAAACAAGATTGTCCGTGCCCAGACAACGCTGTCCAGCCATACCGTAGCATCCGCGTAACAATCCGCTCACCACTGCATCCACATTACTGTCCGGCATGATGACAACATGGTTTTTACCGTTGCCGTTAATCGATGCTTCTTTTCCCAATTTGCCGGCAAGAGCAAAAAGTTCTTTTCCCACCGCCGTAGAGCCGATAAATCCCACCCCTTTGACCACCGGATGCGATAAAATTTTCTGATTGACGTTGCTGCCGCCGTAAACAAGATTGACCAGCCCGGGGGGAAACCCTTCGACTTCTTCGGTGACTTTAAAGATGGCATCCAGACAGACGGGATCATTTTTGCTGGGGCTGACTACCACCGGGCATCCGCTGGCAAGCGCATACGGCACGTAAGATGACCAGGCGTGCATGGGAATATTGTTGGGCGTAATAATCAGAAACACACCCCTGGGCTCCCAATATAAAGCCTGATCCAAGCCTTTTGCCAGATCCGCAACACATTCGCCCTTGGTTAGCAGCAGCAGGGCGGAACAGGCCGACTCAATATTTTCAATGCACCGACGGAGGGTCCCCCGAGCCTCTCCGATAGTTCTACCATGATCCTGAACCAGGACGCGACACAGCCGCTCAAAATGTTCTTCAAATTTTCCTCTAAGATCAAATAAATAGCGGGCTTTGTCCCTTAAAGGCACCTCTCGCCACTTGGCAAGGGCCCCATGGGCGGCGTCTATTGCTGCTTCGATTTCACTGTCGGTGGCCGATGGAAACTCTGCGATCACCTCACCGGTGGCCGGGTTGAGGTCTTCATAAATTAGATCGGATTCCGACGCCACCCAACTGCCGTTGATGTAAAACTTTAATTTTCCTATGTAATCCAATATTTAAGGTTCACAGGTTCAGCCCGCCCTGGCCTCCGGCTCGTAGCCTACGCCTCGGAGATTGCGACTTATAAGATCATATTACGGCCCGTGTCAGGTTCCCAAATATGAATCTAAATAATTGAGCAACGTAAAGTCAGGTCTGGGCCAGGGAGTTCACGGTTCAGGGTTACCTCTTTTTCGTTGACCTTGTGAGTTAGCTTCATGGGCCAATTGCCATGCCTCAATATCTTCAAATCTTTCTATCCCCATAGGTTTTCCCATCATAACTTTCGATCCCGCGATTCCGATTAATCCAAAACCCCTAAACCTCTCAAATGAAACTTCATTTATTTAGACAGGATTAACTGGATTTACTGGATTGTTTTGGTTTAGTTTAGCTCTAAGCTATATCCTGTCCATCCTGTTAATCCTGTCAGAGAAATAAAATTGCATCTCATTAAGT
>CALZJV010000869.1 GCA_945787595.1 uncultured Desulfobacterales bacterium
GCATGTATAATGAGATCAGCGTCCTTAAACGCCTTTAATACAGATTGAGGCAATCGGCCGTGGGTATCGGAAATCACACCGACTAGATAATTATTTTTGGCTGTAAATTTTTTCTGCATGATTTATGGTCAAATTTTCCAGATAGAATCGATCTTCTAAAAATCCGATCAATTAAAAAATCAAGATTCTTCTCCGGAATGCGGAATTGTTTTCCGCCGGCGTTTGATTTCGCCGCGATGACGTTTGGCCGCCAGACGGCGCTGTTTGGAAGCCGCGGGCAGTCTTGTAGGGTGACGGTGTTTTGGCTTCTCTGTCGCCCTTTGAATCAGTAAAATAAATCGACTAACTGCGTCCTGACGGTTTTTTTCCTGGGATCGGAAGCGGTTGGCCTTGATGATTAAAACACCTTCTGTCGTCATTCGCCGACCGGCAATTTTTTTTAGTCGCTCATAAATAACATGGTTAATTGTCGAGGATCCGGCGGCATCAAAACGAAGTTGGACTGCACTGGACACTTTGTTGACGTTCTGTCCGCCCGGGCCTGATGCCCGGATGAATTCCAACTGAATTTCACTCTCATTCACAGCTATCGTATCCGTGATCTGGATCATATTGGTCGCCATGGTTTCACGTGAGAACACATTCTATTGCGTATCTTATATAATATCAGCACAATAAATTGAATTTTCAATCCTCAAGTTTTTTAATCTTAGAATTTCAATTTAATTCGATTTTCAATAAATCTTCCAAAAATGGAATCATTGTTCGGGAATTCCGCTATATGCGGTTAAGAAGAAGGTGGACATGTTCTGCAAGATGTATATATTGTTAAAAACTAATTTAGATAGTCTATAGAAAAAGAAACCGTAATCAACTTACGAACGAGTTTGGTATAGGGACCTTCATATTTATAATATGAAATCTATGATTGAAACAACTATTAATTATCGAAAGGAGGCTGCACATGGAACTTGAAGGAAAAAAGGTGGTCATTCCGGTTGAGAATATGTTCAATACCCATGAATTCTGGTACCCCTACTATCGGCTTAAGGAGGCGGGGTGCGATGTTGTCGTCATGGGTTCCGGCAGTGCGGAGACTTATACCGGCAAACCAGGTACCGAAATTACTGTGGATGTAAACGCAGATCAGGTTTCGGCTTCAGAGTTCGACGGCATTGTTATCCCGGGGGGATACGCACCGGATCTAATGCGTCGCTACCCAAAAATGGTACAACTTGTCCGAGATTTACATGAAGACGGAAAAGTTGTGGCCGCAATTTGCCACGCCGGCTGGATGTTGGCTTCAGCCGAAATAATTAAGGGCAAAACCGTCACTTCATTCTTCGCCATCAAAGATGATCTGATGCATGCCGGAGCCAACTGGGTTGACAAGGAGGTAGTTGTCGACGGAAATCTAATTACCAGCCGCACACCTGATGATTTGCCCGCGTTTATGAAGGCGATAATACAAGCATTAAAATGAATAGCCTAATTTCGGGGCATTTTATTGGGGCTTGTGATATGCAAATGCTTTAAATTCACATAGGAACAGTGATTATTCGGCTCGGTGGGTGAATCGGGCAGGCATAGGTAAACAGGCGGATGTTTTCAATCTAAAAAGACGAAACGGGTATCGCTTTTATAGGTGTAATCTCATTCTGTGGGCCCGAAATACCAAATTAATGATGGGCAAATCTTAAATGAGGAGATCACAATGAAAATCTTAGTTGGATATGATGGATCAAATTCGGCCAAAGAGGCATTAAATCTGGCTAAAACCCATGCAAAATTGTTTGGCGCTACCGTGGATATCGTCACGTCTATGGAAAAAGGAACCGAAGGTCAAAGAGGGCAAATTGAACAGGCCGAGCATGGTTTGGAATGGGCGAAATCAATCTTTGATGAAAATGGGATTGCCTGCTCCACCCACCTGTTGATCCGAGGACTTGCTCCAGGTGAAGACATTGTTGAGTTTGCCGATGAAAATAAAACAGATGAGATCGTCATCGGTGTCAAAAGGAGGTCGAAAGTCAGCAAGCTTTTGTTGGGTTCAACGGCTCAGTATGTCATCCTCCAGGC
>CALZJV010000870.1 GCA_945787595.1 uncultured Desulfobacterales bacterium
TTGCAGATCAAACGTGGACTTTCTATCAGGGATCTGATTGATCAGCAGATCACCAGCAAAGTCGTGATAACCGACGAGGAAAGCAAAGCGTACTATGACAAGAATTCACAAATATTTAAACAGCCCGCCCAGATAAAAGCCAGTCACATTTTAATCAAAGTCGACGCCAAGGCCGATGAAGCCAAAAAAGCTGAAGCACGAAAAAAAATTGAAGAGGTTCAACAAAAATTGAAAGACGGTGGGGATTTTGCCGTATTGGCCAAAGAATACTCCGAAGGTCCCAGCAGTACCAAAGGCGGTGATTTGGGTTATTTTAGACGCGGTCAGATGGTTCCACCTTTCGAAGAGGCTGCACAGGCTTTGAAACCCAACGAGGTGAGTGATGTTGTTGAAACCCGATTCGGTTACCATTTAATTAAAGTTTTCGATACTAAGCCTGAAGAAACTCTGACCTATGCAGATGTCAAAGACAAAATCATCCAGCGCATGAAGCAGGAAAAAATTGAAAAAGAAGCTGTTCAATATGTTGATAAGCTGAAAAAGGATGCAAAATTAGAAAAATTTTTATAATTCTATAAATTGTTGTGGCCTCCGATCAGAAAAATCTCGCTCCCATTCCAACTGCTGGGATTGTTGTCATTTCTATCTATGTTGCCGCTCAACTGCTGTCTGATATTGCCAGCCTGAAAATTACTCTGATTGCCGGCTTCAGTATGGACGCCGGCACTTTCATTTATCCTCTGACATTCACCATCCGGGATCTGATACACAAGCGCCTCGGCAAGACCGCTGCACAAACCGTGATTGTTTTGGCGGCGGCCGTTAACCTTTTCATGGCGCTTTTTTTTCATTTCACCGCCTGGCTGCCCCAGGACCCGTCCTGGGGTTTGAGCAGGGAGTTTTCGGCAATCCTGGGGCCGGTATGGCGAATTGTCATCGCCAGCATTATTGCCGAAGTCTTCAGCGAACTCCTCGACACCGAAATTTACCATCTGTGGCAAAGCCGCATCACTAAAAGGTACCAATGGCTGCGCGTTCTCGCCAGCAATGCCGCCAGCATCCCTCTCGACAGCATGATTTTCTGTTGGGTCGCTTTCGGATTTAAATTGCCGCATCACGTGGTCTGGTCCATCTTTTATGCCAATGTTCTGGTGAAAGGCGCGGTAACGATCCTCAGCCTGCCGGCCATATATCTGGTAAAAGAAAAGCCTGCAACGTTGAACGAATGTTAAATAGATAGAGGTTCAGATATTCCTCATAAATTTTGAATTTTGGATTTTAGAATTTGGATTTAAGGTCCGCCTTCAGCGGGTCAATTTAATAAAAAATGATAGAGCAAAGCGATACAGCAAATTCGCAATCTAAAATTGCCCAAAAAAGCTGATTTTAAGGAATAAAATTAGGATGACATTTAAAAGCCACGTTATGCGTGATTTTCATAACCTTACCTCTGAACCCAGAACCTTTGAACCTTGATGCAAGTACTTTTCGATAGCACAATATTGTGTTATATGGGTTTTATCGCTATCTACTTATCCTTTCGTAGTCAAAACCCTTTCCCAAGGAGGTTTCAAATGTCACTGAAAGTTACATGGTACAGTCACGCCAGTTTTTTAATTGAAACCGATATAGCCAGGCTGCTGGTAGATCCGTTCATAACCGGCAACCCCCTCTCTCCGGTGAAAGCCGATGAAGTTCAAACCGATTATATTTTAATATCCCACGGCCACGGTGATCATGTCGGCGACAGTGTAGCGATAGCAAAACGAACCGGAGCCATGGTGATTTCAAACTTTGAAATACAAAACTGGATTGCAGCCCAGGGTGTCGATAACGTTCACCCCCAGCATATCGGAGGCGGATTTGATTACCCCTGGGGGCGGGTCAAATTGACCATGGCCCAGCATGGATCAGCGCTGCCGGACGGCTCTTATGGAGGCAACCCTTGTGGTTTCCTCTTTTACATCAATGGCAAAAAGATTTATCACGCCTGCGACACCGGGCTGTTTTATGACATGAAACTCATCGGGGAGGAAGGCATCGACCTGGCAATATTACCCATCGG
>CALZJV010000871.1 GCA_945787595.1 uncultured Desulfobacterales bacterium
AGGGGGTTGAAATTATTAAAAATGAGATATCATGTCTGATCCGCTTTAGTCAAGATATACGAAACAAGGAGTTCCCCCATTTTTTTTATCACCAGAGAGGTACCTGAGCCGATGGTGCCGGTTTGTGCCCTCTGGGGTGCAACGGTCCCTTACCAATACGCTTAAATATTGCGCTGATGCCATCAGCCAAGGCATAATAACGAAAATCGGGTATTCCAAATATGCGTTTAGCGGCATTCATGGCATGCATAGCCAGTATGTTGAGTTTTGTTGTGGTTCCAAGCCAAACCGCCGCAAAATATGATGCCGCCAAAACCAGGGTGGCCATATTTTTTAACCTGTTGTACGTCAATACACGGATATCCTCAAAGTCGTAGCTCTGCTTAATGAAACGGATTGTATCCTCTACTCTCCAACGGGTTAAATACGCTTCAACGGCCCACCATAAAACCTTGCGGTTGCGGCGCATAGGTTCGGTGGTCAGGATCATTAATGGCTTTTTGCCAAAACCTTTAACAACGACCAGCCACAAGGGGCGTTTGGGGCACTCGGGCAGTCTAACCGGCATAAAGCCAAATTCAATAAAGTAGGTTTTCTCTTCACCTTCTTTTTCTTTGATTATCTTAGCCGAGTATGGCGTTTTGCATGAACTGGCCAACGCCAGGCCGCTTTTGGCCTTTCGCTTGTACAGCAGGTGACGATCTCCGCGTTGGCGCACCAAATAGCGACAGGTATTGTCTTGAGTCCACGGCACCAGAAGTCTGCGCCGGTCACTACCACGGTCATAGACGATTATCCCGCGGCCGCCGGTGCTTTGCCGAACCCGCTCAACCAAGCGCAGAATTTGATCGTTATCGCTCTTAAAATCAGGAGCATCCTGGGACCATAATTCTTGTGCCAGCGGTGTAATCTCATTTGATCCGACTTCACAGCCCACCACTTCGCATAACCAGTAGCCTTTTCCGATGCTATCCTCGCTGCCATCACGCACTTCGGCTAGATATTGCATTTTCTTGGCGTATTTTTTTTGAATATCAGAGGGATCAACGATAAGCAGCGTATTTTCGTTTATATGTTTTGAGCCCAACTTCAGGACATTGCTGCCAAGGTTATGTTCAAGGCTTTCATCTGCCAAATTACGACTTAAACGCTTGTGGGTAGCATGAAGAGGTATTTTTTCCTCTAAAGCCCGACCGATTTCAGTCAACCGAACAGATCCGCTACAGGAAAGGCCAAAAACCGCTTCCTCAATAAAACGTGAAGCTACGGATCCCATACCTTTACAAAGTTCACCCGAAAAATAATGAATTTGCTGTCGCAATTTCCTGCCAATTTGGTGTATCATCCTCTCAAGCCTCCTTGTTTTTTGTGAAGAATTATTGGTTGGCGCTTATAATTCTTACCATAAGGAGGCTTTTTATTCGGCAAAAAGTTCACCCATAAACGCAATTTTCACTTGGTCGTGAACCTAAACTTACAAAAATAGCGGCATTAGCAGATTTTGTGACTAACTTTTGGGGGAACTCCTTCAAATGAAACACCGGTTGCAGACTGCGATATTGAACGAGGGTTGAACTCGAGGGCAGCGGCCCTAATATAGCAACAGGACAACATCATTTATGGAAGATAATTGACCGGATTCACGAAAATTACATGCTTAATAAAAGTCATGGAAAATCCAAGCATCAACATTCAAACAAAACCCAATGATCGAAATTCAAAACATGCCGTATCCAGGAAAGCAAATCGTTCCTATCTGGATCAGTTAGAGCCGAGTTTAAAGTTGCCCTAACGTGCTACTCCACAATGCCCAGCAATAGGGCCTGGTCATCATCGGCAGGGCGCTTACCGGCAAACCGTTCGACATCCGCCATAATCGCAGCCAGAACATCCTGGGGATTATCGGCATTATCGGTGGCAAGCAGCTGGAGCACGCGTTTCTCGCCGTAGATATCTTCCTCTTTGTTAAATCTTTCAGAGACCCCGTCGGTATATACGAGAAAGCGGTCTCCCGCTTCAAGTTTCGTTTCCGTCACCGGGATTTGCCCTCCATAAG
>CALZJV010000872.1 GCA_945787595.1 uncultured Desulfobacterales bacterium
GCAGCAGTCCTGAGTGCGAAATGGCGAGTACGCAGGACACCACCGGGGTCTTAGACCAGGGCATGTGCTCACAGGGGTAGCTCGGGAACTTGGGAGATCCTAATGTTTCCTTGGGTAAGAATAAGGTGCTAGGAATACCGGCCAATAGGCAAAATCCCGGCGCTGGGGGGACGGTCCCGCCTCTCGGCGAGTTGCGTGAAAACGCAAATCACAAAATAAAGAAGGGCGATACAAGGTATCGGGCGAGGATAGCGAGAAGCGAACGAACCCGAGATGGACATTCGGAAGTCTTAGCGGATCATAGTACCGAGGGTGGGCAAAGAAGAGTAAGTATGCCTGCCGGGAAAGTGGGGAACCAACGTCCCTGGGACCCACTGTAGGGAAGGTGAAGCCGGGCATAACGTAGAGCTGGAAGGAACTATGGGAGATACTCCGGGATCACAAACCATATCAACGAAACTCCAGCGAATTGCGGATCAGGCAGCGCACTATCCGGAAACGGTGTTTGACAACCTGTACCACCTGATTGATCTGAAGAAAACCTGCGAGATTTGCACGAACGGCTGCGCGACAATCGATACAAGGCGCCGCCGGTAGAACGGGTGTGGATAGAAAAAGAAGATGGGAAACAAAGACCAATAGGTAAGCCCTGCTTCGAGGACAAAATAGTTCAGAGAGCAGTGGTGATGATCCTAGAAGTAATTTATGACCCTATGTTTTATGGGTTTTCCCATGGATTCAGACGAGGACACAGTCAGCATCAAGCGCTGAACGAATTGCGCGAGAAGTGCAGGAAGATGAATGTCAGATGGGTAGGGGATGTTGACGTAAGTGGATTTTTCGACAACATAGACAAAGGCCTACTGCTTAGTTTTATCAAGCGCAAGGTCAACGATGGAGGAATAATAAGGCTGATAGGTAAATGGCTAAACGCCGGAGTACTGGAGGAGGGAATACTTACTCATCCGGAAAAAGGGACGCCGCAAGGCGGAGTAGCGACGCCACGAACGCAAAAGATAACTTTGAGTTTATTTCGATTATTCAATACCAACGAAGCTGGAACAATAAATAATGGTTGACATTGTGACACATAGGGTTGTATGTATATGACGCATGGTCAAGTCATCCAAGTCACAGCGTGCCGAACGTATCAATGCGGCAGTTGCATTAATCAAGCGACACAGAATTCCCGCAGAGGCAGCGGAGGCCTTGGTGGCCCGTTACAATATGTCGAAACGCCAGGCATACCGTTATGTGAGAGAAGCAAGCGTCCTTGGCAAACAAGTCCCGGTGCCAGATCAGAAGGTTGCATTTACCGTCAAATTATCCCAAAGCCTTACTCAAGGGCTTCGTCAATATTCACAGTCAAAGGGGCTACCCTTAAGCGAAATTGTCACCCAAGCCTTAGAAGCTTACTTATACAAAGGGCGACAACGTGGCCAAGGCGGATGTCAGAGAGATTGAGCTGGAGTACAGCTTTGATCGACTTTCGGTCAAGAAGCTTGGGAAGGCCTATCAGCTCTTGGTTCCAAACAAAATCTGGCCAACAAATTGCGGACATGAATGTATAACGCGACAAGAGGGGGAGACGACGGGTGAAGACGGCTGCGATCTATGCGAGGGTATCGTCGGATCGACAAAAAGAACAGCAGACCATTGCTAGCCAGACGGCAGCCGTGGTCGAGTATGCACAAGGTGCCGGATACGCAGTACCAAAGGAATGGATTTTTGAAGATGAAGGTTATAGCGGTGCTATGCTGATTCGGCCAGGCCTAGAGCAATTACGTGACCTGAGTGCGGAGGGGCAACTTGAAGTAATCTTGATTCATTCGCCGGATCGTTTAAGTCGCAAATACGCCTACCAAATTTTGCTGATCGAGGAGTTTGCACGCCATGGAGTGGAAATTGTTTTCGTAAAGTCACCAAAGGCCACTACACCAGAAGAACAGCTGTTACTACAATTTCAAGGCATGATCGCCGAATATGAGAGGGCGCAAATCGCAGAACGTAGCCGGCGAGGCAAAACACACCGAGCCAAGACAGGCTCAGTTAATGTGCTCTCTGCTGCCCCATATGGCTATCGATATATAAAAAAAACGGAAACCAGTGATTCCTACTATAAAGTTCTTGAGCACGAGGCTGATGTCGTCCGAGATGTGTACAAATTGTATACAGACGATGGACTCAGTATTAACGCGATTGCCCGCTGGCTAAATGATCACGAAGTACCCACGCGAAAGAGGATTTCTCGTTGGGAACGATCAACAGTATGGGCTATGCTGCGTAATCCAGCCTATAAAGGAACCGCTTGTTTTGGGAAGACCCAATGTACGGAAAGACAGAGGGTGACCCGCCCGTTGCGTAAACGTGGCGGTTTTTCGCCGCGCTGCAGCA
>CALZJV010000873.1 GCA_945787595.1 uncultured Desulfobacterales bacterium
CATAGGCTATTTCTTGAAGCAGAATAAGATCGGCATCCAGCTTTTTCAACACATTGGCCACATGGGGCAGAAATTGGTTTTCCAGCGATCTGCCGTCATTGCCGCCGGCGCCTCCTACATTCCATGTAACGATCCGCAGACCGTTCGGATTCCGTTTCGTCAATTGGTAACTGTGGCGACCCAATTGATGAAAGCCATAACCGGTCACCGTAAAGACAATCGTCAGAACAACAAACAAAATTTCCAACATCTTTTCACGCATTTTTAAGCTAGATCTCCTGCCGAATGCGGAAACGGTGGTACGCAATGGAAAGAAACGCAAAGGTAAAGGCCAGCAGTTTGGCGCCGTCCTGCAATAAATCAGACCAAACGACCTGTTCACGGAAGAGGCCGCGCCAATAACCGATATAAGTGGTAAACAAATAGGGACGCAGTTCTATAAAGAAATGTATTTCGCTGATAACATAGAGCACTAAATAAATGGCCACCGATGCTGCTACGGCATTGATGGAATTTTTGACCCACACGGAGACCATAAAACTCATGGCCAGGGCGGGCATCAACGCCACACCGGCCGCCGGCCATGCCAGAAAAAACGCACGCAATGCCTGTTTCTGACTCAGATACTGGGGTTCAGCGGTCATCTGCAGAACACCCGGATAAATATGAAGGTCTCCCCACCCGACTGCAACCAGTCCCACAAATAACGTCAACGCTAAAAACACGCCGGCGAGGATGGCTAAGTATATGGCAGCTGTGACAAGTTTCGTCGCAAAGATACGCGATCGAGAAATCGGACGTGCCAGCAACAATTGGATGGTTCCGCTGGCCGATTCCGATGTTAGCTGAGCGCCACCCTCCGCTGCCGTGAAGATGGGCAATACAATCAATACCGCAAAGTAAAAAGCGTACAGTGCAAATAGGAGTCCATTGAAATAGCTACTACTTTCAAATGTGTAGCGAAACTCAACCCTTCCGCCGGTTTCGTTATCTGCATATGTATAAAAACCCATCAGCATCAATGTAATAAACAACACCAATGCGGCCAATGCTACCACCGGCCGCCCCGAACGAAGCAGCTTGATTGTTTCAAATCGCCAAAGCATTATAGTTTACCCTATTGTTGCAAAAGCCGGAGGGCTTCAGAGCCAAGGCGTCAAGGGTGAAATTGTAGTAGTTTACCACGATCCCTTGACAACACAGGATCTGAAGTCCTCCGGCTTTCCCGTCGTGTTGGGTCGTAGCTCGAAGAGCGAAGCCCAAAGGGTAAACAACATGGCAAAATCGACTCCATCCTTCTTGTCCCGTCGTAGCTCGAAGAGCGAAGTCGGATGAATTCACTATTGGCATATCCGGAAAATGGTGCTTTCATTATGATATTTATTATAACAGATCATTAGCTATTCTTTGCCATGTTGTTTATGCGACATTGGGGGTTACCTTGAAGCTGAGAGAGATCAGAAGCTTCGTGCAAACGTTTTATATAGGCGTCTTCAAGTCCGGGTTGTTTTTCATGGAATTCAATGAGCTTCAAACCCTGCTTCCTTAGCAGTTTGACCGCTTCATGCAGCCGGATACTGCCTACGGGCAAAAGCAGCCTGCCACCCCCGTTGACTTCCGGTTCGATGCCTTGCTGGCGAAGCACATCGATTCCGGCCTTGAGCTCTCCCTCGATACGAATCACGATCCGACGCTCTTCGCCCAGCAGCTTATCGGGTGACCCGCAAAAAACCGGTCGGCCATCATTTAACACCAAAATTGTATCAACCAGCTTCTCCACTTCGCTTAATAGGTGACTTGACAAGACGATCGTAAGGTTGTGCTCGGCTTGAAGGCGCTTGAGGAGGCCGCGTAATTCCACAACGGCAATGGGGTCCAATCCATCGGTGGGTTCGTCAAAGACCAGCAATGCGGGCATGGGCAAAAGTGCCTGTGCCAAAACCAAACGCTGCTTCATGCCAAAAGAATAGGTCTGCGCCTTATCGTCGGCACGGTCCGCAAGACCTACCGTTTCAAGGACCGTCCAAATTTCGCTGCGCATGGGA
>CALZJV010000874.1 GCA_945787595.1 uncultured Desulfobacterales bacterium
TGAAAAAGAAAAAATAAACACAACCGATGCAGATGCTGTTTTTATGAAGACCTCAAACGGCATCAAAACTTCATATAACGGCCAAGCAGCCGTTGATCAAGAGCATCAAGTGATTGTTGCCGCCGATGTCACCAATCAGCCCGCCGATGTCGAGCAGTTAATCCCGATGATCGACCAAGCCGAGCAAAACACATCAGATAGCATTGATGCCTGCAGTGCCGATTCGGGTTATAGTTCCGGGGAGAATCTCAAGGCCGTAGAAGATCGCCCCGTAGAAGTTTATATCCCAGACCGCGATTACCAAGCCCAAGCCCGCGGCAAAAAGCAAGGACCCTTTCACAAAAATGAGTTTGTATATGACCAGCAGCGTGACTTGTATATTTGCCCCAATGGTGAAGAACTTGTGTTCTCCCACCAACAAAAACGCAACGGGAAAAAGCCGCTTTTCATCTACCAATGTAAAAGCTGTCAGCAGTGTCAATTTTTCGGCCAGTGCACAACCAATGACAACGGACGCACGATTTCACGGCATCCCCATGAAAAGCAACTAAAGCAAATGCGCGAAAAATTAGATTCTGATCAAGGCAAGACAATCTATAGCCGTCGCAAGTACATCGTCGAGCCTGTTTTTGGTCAGATTAAATCCGTTATGGGCTTTACCTCCTTTCTGTTGAGAGGATTAGAAAAGGTTAAAGGAGAATTCAATCTAGTAGCCATCGCGCACAATCTGCGAAAAATCTGGCTTCATTTAAAAGCCGGCAATAAGAATAATGTGAAAAACCGTTTAACTATGGAGTTAATGACGCAGTAAAGGGACAATGAGGTCGATTATGCTTCACTCATAGCAGATTTGTTGCCCCTTTTATCTACTGTGATCTTTTTCGCTTACTCCTGCAGATAATTAAAGATTAATTCAATAATTGATTTTTGTTCAGCCAAAATTTGGCTTAAAAATCGCGCGGGTTATCAGACAAACTCTCAAGGGATTTTTAGGTTATCTGCTATAAATCTGAACATTTGACATCACCTAAATTTTTATGATATCCATTTGAAATCTAACATTTTCCCCATGCACCCGCTTTTTCAATTACTACAATGTAGTGCTTTTTAGTAAATTCTTGACAATGAAAACAACTTCAGGTAAATATATAGAAAAATTCTTGATCAAACATCCCGTCTTCCCAGAAGCGCAACGCTGATTGTCCTCTCTTCCGAAATGCCATTCTGTGCTCCTCCTCACACTGAAATGAAACGCACCTGCGGTTAGTAACTCCTTAAAAAATCGATTCGCTTTTAACCCTTAACTGATGAGTGCCAAGACATCGATGACCCAAAAGTGCCAGGACATCGATTACCTTAAGGGTCAATCTGTGCCAAGACATCGGTGACCCTACTCGGTTTAAATTATTTTTGATACCCTTTTGTTTAACTAACAAAAAGGAGGGTATCAGATGGAACAAGATTTTCGTAAAAGAGCTATCAACCTTTATCTGAAAGGAGTAAAGCCAAAATCCATATATTCTGAGCTTAATCACTCAAAAAATTGGTTCTTCAAGTGGCTGAAGCGCTATCAAACCGGTGACCCAGACTGGTATAAGGACAAGTCCAGGGCACCCAAAAGGCAGCCTACAGCGGTCAGCAAAGTTGACAGAGAACGAATCATTTCTGTTCGAACTGACCTTGAATCGCAGAGATTTGCTCAGATCGGAGCTTCAGCGATCAAGTGGGAGCTTTCGAAGTCAGGCTATGGATTTCCATCCGATCGTACGATTAATCGAGTCCTAAAAAGAGAAGGACTGGTTAAAAAAAACTTCGTACATTCCCAAAGGTGTTGAATATCCGTATTTTAAAGAACCACTTGACTACAATAATATTCACCAGGCTGACCTGGTCGGACCAAGATATATAAAGAATGACGGCAAATTTTACTCATTCAATGTAATGGACCTGCTTAGCCATCAGGTCTACATTGAGTCACAAAGAACCAAGCAGGATCGTCAGGTTGCCTCCAGCCTTTTAAGATGCTGGAAAGCAGTCGGACTCCCAGATTTTTTACAGCTCGACAATGAGCTCAGCTTTCGGGGTAGCAACCGGCACCCAAGATCACCCGGTTTGGTAATAAGGCTTTGTCTTTATTTTGGCGTCCAACCGGTATTTATTCCGATTGGAGAACCCTGGCGAAACGGTTCTATTGAAAAATTCAATGACACCTACAATAAAAAATTTTTCCGGCAACAATGGTTTCCAAGCTATTCGACGCTAAAGCGACAAAGCAAAAATTTTCAACGGTTCCACAACAAACATCATCGATACAGCTACTTAAAAGGTAAAACGCCGTTGGAAATTATACAGAGTAACGGGTTTGAGCCGTGCCGATTAGGAGCGAACACAAAACTGCCCGACTTGGATAGCGTTCCTGATGGCAATATCATTCTCATTCGATTTATTCGAAGCAACCGTATACTCGATATATTCGGAGAAAAATTTAAAGTTTCAAAAAGCCTTGTATATTCTTACGTCAAGGCAGTGATCGTAACAGAGATACACAGATTACATTTATACCTTGACGAAGAACTGGTTGATTCATTTGATTACCAGTTGACTACTGGCAAGGGTATTTAATTTCATTAAAGTTAAAATGTGCTTGGAACCCGCAAAAAATCATCACGTGCTCCGACGAGCTTCTTGATGGGCCCATTCTCGCACGTGATAATTTTTCGCTTATGCCGTACAAGAAATCATCATTAATTTTACCGGGTCATCGATGTCTTGGCATTATTTAGCGTTAGACTTGGGTCATCGATGTCCTGGCATTTGACACTTAACCTTCACACGAGGGTGCTATGCGAGCAAAGGGTTTTAAAAAAGTGCCAGGACATCGCTGACCCGAAAAAATTGAAGCCCATTTCTTGTACAGCATAAGGCGAATAATTATCACGTGCGAGAATGGTCCCATAAAGAAGCCCGTCGAAGCACGTGATGATTTTTTGCGAGTTTCAAGC
>CALZJV010000875.1 GCA_945787595.1 uncultured Desulfobacterales bacterium
GAATACCCAGAACGATATAGAGGAGTTCATTGAAAAAGGAAAAATTATCGAGGATTTCTGAGCCGGCTGCAGAGGTCCCGATTTTGAACCAATCTGAGCCCATGACGAACTATCAACCGGAATTTAAAATTACATGTTTGCGGATGGAAATACCGTCCCAACAAAAAACATTTTCCAGTAATCAGCATATAGTTAAATCTTCTGCATCTAACGTGGTTCGAGTAAAAGCACTCCGTTTTCTGTATTAATATCCATACGAAACCGGCGCAGATAATTCATTCCCAGCAATCCCCACTCGGACTGATTCGGCAAATCCAAAACCAGCGCTTTCAAGTCGGTTACTTCCCAGCCTTCCAAAGTAATCGAAAACAGGGTGACTTCCGGTGCATACTTAACGCCGCCCGCTGTATAGACTTTTCGCAGGGGATTGCGTGCATCCAATTCCAGCCCGAGTTCTTCCGCAGTTGACCGTGGTATTGTCACCAGAGATGCCCCGGTGTCAACAATGAATTTCTGATTTGCGCTGCGGTTCAAGACGGCCGTTAGTGGAATTTGCTTGGTGCCTGGGGTAAAGTTAATAACGATCTTGCCTTCCTGGGCTTTTAATTCTGAAATTTGAGTCTGCAGATTCCGGACTTTATCATCCAGGGAAGACGGGTATTCTCTCACCGCCAGGAGCTCTTCAGCCCCGGCCCAGTCATTTTCCGCCAGTGCCAGTTGAACGCCCATCAAATGAATATCTGCATCGTCCGGTAATTCCTGGCTGCCGAGTCGAAAGGCCTGCCAAGCCTCCCGCAAATTGCCATTTTTAAACAAATCGGTAATCCAGTTTTGATAAAGGCCGGAAAAAAATTTTTCCAGTGGAACTTCATCCTGATAAGATACCGACGGCAGGCCGGCAATCACATTCTGGGTGAAATTTATAGCCTCTTCAAAACCATACCCTTGCGCGGTGGCCTGGCTAATATCCATCAACAGCCCAACATCGGCGGCTTCGATAAGCATCTGCACATCGAAGATGTCGGCGGCTGCCCTGGCGGCACCGGTTTTTAATGCATCGGCAATCAATTTACGCATGTTTTCAATAACAGTTGTCTGTTGCAAATGAGCCGGTGTTTCTTTGGGCGAAAGTTTGGGTTCGAATTTAAATCCATTGGCAAAGGCCTCCAGCCGTTCAATTGAGTTGTAGTCTGCCCCCATCGCCAGGGCTCGTGTAAATTCTTCTTCTCTGCTGTTGGCAAATGTAATCCGGTAAAAATCATCCACCCGAATCTCCGGTCTCAGAAATTTTCCTTCATCACCACTCCAGACAAAAGCACCGGAAGCCAAATCGCCGAAAGTCCAGCCCACCGCCCGGCCCTGCTGAACCAAAACCCCTGTCTCCTTAAAATCTTCCGGCAAAAGGCCTTCAATAAAATACCCCTGTTCTCTTGGATTTTGGAGCTCTACCGGTTGAGGAGAATTATCTGCTGTTATGGGCAGCCAGGCCAATTGCTCGCTTGCCGACCATGGGTAGAGCTCTGGTCCATCAATGGTTAAATCCTCTAAAATCCGCCAGAGTCCGATCCTGTCGGTGTCACTGTAAATTCCCTCAACAATACTCACCTCGATGTCCGGCTCTATCTTCAGAACCCATTCGGCGCCGCCCAGACATACCTGTTTCGGTAACGCTACCCAACCGCCGCCCACCACCGGTAGCGAAACTTCATGGATAACCTTGCCGGTGATGTCTTTGATGATGACCAGCCCTATCGGAATCTTTTTGGGGGAGGCAGCCGGTGAGACTTCTTCATTCTCGGGAGCCGGAGGCTCCTTTGGTGGAACTTCGGTTTTCGTCTTTTCCTTTGGGGGAACTTGAGCTACTGAGGGAGCGGGCTGACGAGACGCTTTTGGCGGCCTCAGATTAGACATACGTAAATGAAAGTAGAACATGGCGACGATGAATAAAAAAACAGAAACAAGAAGCACCACCCATTTTTTCCGGTCGGCGGAGGACTTTCGCAGCGAAAAACCGCAATTCAGGCAAAAATTGGATCCTTCCGG
>CALZJV010000876.1 GCA_945787595.1 uncultured Desulfobacterales bacterium
CCGACGGAGGAACAGCTGGATCTGCAAAAAGGCCACCGCCAGATAATCCAGACCATTATCAATAAAAAATACCTGACGGAAATGGATTTGCTCAGGCTTCAAAAAGCGTTGCTGATGTGCAGGATGTGCGCCAACAGCACCTTTTTGGTGGACAAGCAGGGGCCGGGATATTCCAGCAAGCTGGATGAACTCAACCAGTTGCTGGATCAGCTGATGGCTGAAGAAGACCGCAAAATAGTCCTGTTTTCCGAATGGACGACCATGCTGAATCTGATCGAGCCATTGCTGGAAAAACAGAAACTGAATTATGTTCGGCTGGACGGTTCGGTGCCCCAGAAAAAACGGCAGGGACTGATGCATCAGTTTCAAAAGGATCCGGATTGCAAACTTTTTATTACCACCAATGCCGGCGCCACCGGTCTGAATCTTCAGGCGGCCAATACCGTCATCAATGTCGATTTGCCCTGGAACCCGGCCGTCCTTGAACAGCGCATCAGCCGGGCCCATCGTATGGGGCAAAAACGGCCGGTCCAGGTGTTTTTGCTGGTGACCAAAGATACCCTGGAGGAAAACCTTCTGGCAACCCTTTCGGCCAAGCATGAACTCTCGCTGGCGGTGCTCGATCCTGATTCCGATACAGCGGAAGTCGACATGGCGGCCGGCATGGAAGAACTGAAGCGGCGGCTGGAGATCCTGCTGGGCGAGAAACCGGCGGCCGCCGAAGATGAAAGTATGAAAGAACGGGTTGAGAAAGAAGCGCAAGCTTTGGCAAGGAAGAAGAAGATCGCCGCCGCCGGCGGGCAACTGGTCGGGGCGGCGTTTGCCTTTATCGGTGAAATGCTTTCCGGCAAGGACGAATCCGATGAGATAGCTCAAACGGCCGGTGCATTTAAGACCAAACTGAGCGATTGCATGGAAAAGGAGGAAGACGGCAGCCTTAAAATGACGATTTCGATTCCGGATGAATCCTTTCTTGACAACATGGCCCAATCGCTGGCCCGGATGGTGGGTGCCGGGCGTTGATGATTTAATCCACAGATTTCGCAGATTATTCGGATTGTTCGAATCGCTTTAAGAGCGATACGAGATCAATGGGTTTATTGCCTAGTAAGAGAAACATCCAGCCAGCCGTAGACCGCCATCTCCATCACCTCACCTGCAAAGGGCATGCGTTCCGCTTTGAGATAGGTACCGTTGATTTTGCTGTAAAATCGTCTGTAAGGGTTATGTTTGAGAACTCTCACCAACATTGAATAAATGTCGCTACGGTTAAACTGTGTGGCCAATGCTGAAACCAGTTTTGCTCCAATACCTCGTCGCTGTAAATTTTTCAGTACATACAAAGTGTAAATTTCACCGCTGTAGATATCGTCACCATGTCTCTCGTAACCACCGGTAATAAAACCAATCACCCGACCGGCATTTTCAGCGACAAAACTGGTGATTAGCCTGCTTTTCAGCTCATCGTAAAAGGCTTTCTCAAGTTGAGGTATCGACATTTTGGTTAAGTAGCCATATGGCACTATACTCAGATAGGTGTCTTGCCAAGTTTGCACATAAATGCGTGACATGGAATGGGCATCGGTTTTTTGAGATGGTCGAATCACCATTGGCTCCCACCGTCAATTGGAGGCAGATCTTATCCTAACATTGAAATCCGGGTTATCAGGGATAGGGTTTATTACTGTTAAATATAGTACCTCAGATAAATGGGGTCAAATCGAATGGAATGAGAAAGGGCCACATACTCGGAAACTCAGGACAGAGTCATGGTAAATGAAAGGGATAATTGAAATGGGCAGCGCCGCGATGGAGCATTTTCCAACACTCATTCAATACCTCGTCAAGGGTATACCCGCTTCCTTCTTTTTTTCTCATATAGCTCATGGATGGGGCTAAGTAAAGATCCGGGTCCAGAGGGCCCGGCTTTGGTCCACCCCGGAGGGGTGATATGGGTGATTACATTTGCCAGCAGTGTTCAGGTGTCGGGTGTCAGGTGTCAGCAACCGAAGTCGACCCGCTGTGTCGGTGTCGCTCATTGCATTTGCAAAGTATTGACACCCAATCTATGCACTCCCAAGAGGAGTCCGCTGTCATGTCAAACAAACCATCCCATCTGACGATTACTGTTGAAAAAACACATATTCTCAGTCTTGGAGAGCGGCTCTACGAACAGAGCATTGAACTGATAAGAGAATTGGTCAACAATGCCTACGACGCCGATGCAACGCGAGTGGACGTGACTATTTCAGGCAAAGAGATTGTTGTGTCGGACAACGGCGAAGGGATGAACATGAAAGGACTCAAACAATATTTCAATGTCGGATCCGATGAGAAGCTTTTGCATCCCAAATCTCCCCGGTTCGGAAGAGACCGAATCGGTCAGTTCGGCATTGGCAAGTTTGCGAGCCTGGCCGCTGCTTCCCGCTTTGAAATTACAACCCAAAAAAAGGATTTTTCTGCACGTGTTGTTTTTGACAAAGCCCGCTGGCTCGAGCAAGGTGATTCATGGGTGATTCCGCTAACCCGCCTTGAACCTGATCCCAACCGGATGGATGGAACGACGGTCCGGCTTGTGGACCTTAAGAGGGTTTTTAAGCCGGAGGACGTCACCCAGAGGATTGCTGAAGGTGTGCCGATTCGAGCCAGGAACTTTGCTGTATATGTCAATCGATACCGGGTGACAGCGAGAAAATGGTCAGGCAACCGAATCCCTGTATTGGAAGGTACAAAGTACGGTATCATTCACGGAGAAATCGTGATTCTCCCCGCATATAGCGCATCCACCCAAAATATGGGAATTGAGATCAAGGTAAAGGGCGTCACGGTTCGCAGAGAGCTTTTCAGTATGTCTACCTGGGGTAAAGCAGCCACACGAATCAGAGGGGAGATACATGCCGATTTTCTCCCCTTGACGAGCGATCGATCAGGATTTTTAGAGGACTCTGCGGAATTTAAAACATTTCTCAAAGCCATCGAAAAAATCATCACCGGCATTCGAAAAGTATACAATCAACTGGCCTCCAAACAGGAAAATCGAAAGGTAAGCCGGGCGCTCAAAGAAGCTTTGCAGCGTATCCATCAAGCGCTATCACTCAACCCGGATTTGTCTCCATTCGGCGTTGTCCCATTTGCGGAGAAAGGCAGACAAAGCGCAGGTGAGACTGCTGTGGAGACTGGTTCGAATACAGAAAAATCTGAAACTGAACAGATCACGGCAGAAGAAGAGATTTCATCGGATCCGGATCAGGAGACCTCCACTAAGGCGGACAGCAGTGAAAAACCACCAAAAGAGCGCAAGCCATCGCTGCGGCTCGCAACACCGAATTCGGTCGTAAAAAAGCTTAAGTTCGGCGACGCCGGTGTCACCTGCTGTCTAGATCATCTGGGGGAAGACGGACCGGAGTGCATGCGCGAGAGGCTTACAATCGACAATCTAAACTACTGCGTGATGCCTTTATGGAAAAAGGCGATTGAGAAAGGAGTTTACTAAAATGAAATATTGTTATTTTGGATCTTCCGGATTACTTTTTTTTATCACGCATCACCCTTGGTACGATGACTTTTGGTGCTGATGATTGGGGGTGTGGCGAGCAGGAATCACATGCAATCATCAAAGTGCTTAATATTAGCCATATGTAGCAACTCTCAAGGTTCCATTGTTAAAGTCGTTTATATCCTGAACGGGGATACATGATCAAGCACAATTCTAACTCTAAATTTTTTTTTCCGGGCCTTTTCCAAATAATGATTTTGAATCCTTCAAATAATATCTTGACATCCACCAAACAATTATCTAAATAAATATTCCATATTTAATCAGTCAGAAATTTCGGAAAATTCATTAATGGAAGATTATCACTCAGGCAGATTATGGTTTTGGTATTATTTTGGGAGATACCGGTCTGCCTGGGGTGTGCTCTGAACGTACCAGCAAGTAAAAACGAGCTAAAAACCGTGGGCATATCGAAACCTGCGGTTTTTTTATTTTTGAATAGCGTGGGAAAAGAAACAGCCTCTTCTCAGAACAAAGGGTAACGACCGGAATTCAGGAAGCGTTTCTCTTAAGGAGAATAATAACAAAATGCCCAAACCAAATATCATTTTGACAGGATTCATGGCTACAGGTAAAACCACAGTGGGCAAATTGCTGGCGGAGCAGCTAAAATATGAATTTGTTGACACGGACGACCTAATTGTCGAGCGCAGCGGTCAAACAGTGGCTGAGATTTTTCGTGAAAAAGGCGAAGCCGCATTTCGCCGGATGGAATCTGAAATTGCGCAAGAACTGGGTGCGAAAGAGGGATTTATCGTTTCCACCGGTGGCCGTTTGATGCTGGATCCGGCCAATGCAGCGGCCTTGAGCAGGCGAGGGAGGGTATTTTGCCTGGTTGCAACACCGGAGGAGATACTGCAGCGTGTTGAAAGTGACACGCAGGTACGACGACCGTTGCTCGAAGTGTCAAATCCCATTGGGCGCATTGTTGATCTCATGCAGCAACGGGAAGAAGACTATGGTCGATTTCCACAAATGGTAACGTCCGCAAAAACCCCGGACGAGGTGACCCGGAACTTGGTCGGTATCTTCCAGGCCAATCCGGATTTGCGCATGTCGATTACTGCATCCGATGTTCGGTATGAATTTATCGTCGGCGGCGGAATTCTGCCTTTTGTCTCGCAGTTGGCAGGCATTGGCGGGTCGGTTGCCGTTATAACGGACAGCAACATCGGCCCACTGTACGCCGAAAGTTGCGGGCATACGGATGCAGTGATTACAGTTCCACCCGGACAGCAGCATAAAACGTTGACAACTGTTCAATCCATTTGCGAAGAGTTGGTGGCAAAAGGCTTTGACCGCAGCACAACCGTA
>CALZJV010000877.1 GCA_945787595.1 uncultured Desulfobacterales bacterium
AGCAATGTCATGATGAAGACGGCTTGTTTCAAAGTCATTGCCCCCATATTG
This sequence comes from uncultured Desulfobacterales bacterium, assembly GCA_945787595.1. Next base: position 52 of record CALZJV010000877.1, read on the forward strand.
GGCGCCGCGGCCGCGGCAGATACCGCCATGGCTGTCCCCAGGTTGAAGTGACTGTCCAGATCTTCAATTATTGATGTTGGGCAATAGCCGGTGTGTTCGCTACCGGAATAGTATTTGCTGATGGTAAAAAAGTCGGCATTGCGACCGCGTAAATTCGGATCGTTGGATCCGGGAAGATTTAAAGTTGTATTTATCAAATGATACGGCGCAATGGAACCTTCCTGATTAAGATCTGACATCTTTTGGTCATCATTCGAAGATATTGAGCCATCTTCATTCTGCCGGAACAGATAGGCCTTTGACAGCCGATCACGATAAAAACTATGGGATGATGTGATATTTACATTTAACACAAGAATGTTGAAAATAAACTGAACAATTCCAAAAAGATAAAACTACCATTGAATACGGTGTTTGAGATCTTTTATATATTCAGAAAATGACTGATTATTTTTCCTGAAACCCTCGAGGATCGATAATTCTGGAATAAACAGGAAACGATCTTTTCTGACCACAACCAGATCTTCCACCTTGTTTGCCGAGTGGTAATTGATTGTCCATTCGAATCCTTGCAGTTTCTGAATCTCGATGCCTTGTTTAGCCAGGGAGGGTTTAACACTTATAAAGCTGCTCTCGATTTCGTACCCTTTGCCTCTGAGCAATTGGACTAATTCGTTTTCGTTTCTGATTTGGACTTTATCATTCGTTTTTTATCTCTGAGCAGATCCAGCACCCTGGTATATGACAGATCGATGTAAGGTGATTCAATGAAAAAGATGCAAAAAACCAGGTAGACTGAGAAAATGAGAAATGGCCCGAGGATTCCGGTGAATTTCGTTACACCCTGCATTTTTTTTATTATAATAAAAAATATTACCAGCCCGGCAATAACGAGAAGCGCCTTGTACAATCCGCCCTGCAACGATGTAAAATAAAAAAACTCTCTGATATTTTTACTCCACCAGCCGTCGACAGTCTGGATAGAAATGCGGCGCGCACAGTCTTAGGTGGAGAGTTTCCAAATCACGCACCCTTTCGGTGTGTGCGGCGGGTGCCTAGTTCCACCATAACCCACGTTTCCGCAAGCCTCCGGTTTCATCCCGGACGGTCGGATTTCCCGAGTCCGGTTGGCGACCATGACTTTCCTCTACAGATCTTCCCATCACCATCGAAGCTTAAGTGCTGGCTCACATACACCCCTTATGATAATAGTTTACCTGTAGGCTCGACATCCTTTATGCATTGCGTCCTTAACTGGACTCTGTGTTCCAAGACGCGCATCCCCAGATATCCGTCATGTGCCGAGAGCCCCTTTGCCCGCTAAAGGAGTTACCTCTTGCGGTGTGATGTCATGCACCACATCAGAGGGCATTACCCCTCCTTCATAGCTCATACGGGCTCATGCGTCAGACCAAAACCCTCCCACCGCCTTCGGTTTTCACCTCGGTCGGCAGGTCTTTGCTGGTTGTCGCCAGTCCCTGCTGAGAGTTGGCCCTTCCCGACGTTATCTCTGCAATCCTTGCATAGGTGCTTGGACCCTTACCCCGTGGTGTTCCTTCAGTGCTCCTGCCCGTTTCTTCCTGAAGGACATCGGACTCACGTTAGTTCTGAGACGTTCGCCACACCAAACCTACTCCTGCATTGCAACTTCAGCAGGGCTTGTTTCTCGAGGCTGCAGTCATTCCTTTATGTTCAGGCTCCCATGCTCGCTAGACCCCCAGGTTGCTCCTACCGCTGAAGCTAAATCCTCAGGGCAGCCGGGCCGTTTACGCCACGCAATGAACATGCGGTTACCCGCATGGACTGTGGTATCGCTACATGTCTGAATCGAGCAATTGACATCGCGGGACTCTCACCCGCTGGATTGCAGCCTTGTCGGCCGCTCCCCAGAACCGGACAAGCAGCTTTCCCACATCCGGCTCCTCGGTTCGCCATTCAGTATGCCTCCGCCCTACGACATGGGTCCAGGTCTTTGCGGATTCTCGGGGCGTAATAGCTCAGATGCCCAATTACCCGGCGCCGAGCTGCTCGCAGCATTTCCCCTTTGCGCATTACGCAACGCGCCTTTATCGCCCAGTCCGTAAACTCCCTCAGTCGGGCTCCCAGCTTCTTGCGGCTGGTGCGACGCTTAAGCTTGAAGTACCCTCGTCGGGTCTTGCCACAGTAGTGGGTAAAACCCAGAAAGGTAAACTCCTCGGGCTTGGCGCCGCGCTTCCTGGCACGCTCGCGGGCAAAACGACCAAACTCGATGCTGCGGGTCTTGTCCTCGGCCACCTGCAGACCAAAGCCTTCCAGCCGGTCCTCCAGTCGCTGACGAAATGCCCGCGCATCGTCCCGGTTCTCAAAACAGGCCAGAAAATCATCGGCAAAACGAAAATAGTGCGCCTCGCCTCTGGCCTGAGGTTTCACCCGACGCCTGAACCATAAGTCCAGTACGTAATGTAAATAGACGTTTGACAACAGCGGCGACAGGATCGATCCTTGCGGCGTTCCCAGCTCGCTGGCCTTTACCAGCCCATCTTCCATGATGCCGCTTTTGAGCATCCGGATTATCAAGCGAATTACCCGCTCGTCTCCGATGCGATGCCGCAAAAACTTAACCATCCAC
>CALZJV010000878.1 GCA_945787595.1 uncultured Desulfobacterales bacterium
CCGGGTAAATCGCGGCTGAAAGCCGCTCCCACCAACCATTAATCACAGCTTAAAGGACATTGAATTAAATGTAGTTTCATATGAGGTGTCAGAATTGAGCGACATGATAGCTGAAACTCGAACACTGCTATAAGAGCCCTCATCCAAAGTTCCTGGTTTCGATTTCCACAGGAACAGGTCAGCCCCCTTGAGGGAGAAATTACTTATTCAACCAATACATTGCCGATTCTTCGGGGAACTGCCATCGTCGATCTCGCGCTGGCACCTTGCGCTCCAATGTCTTATCCAATCCGTATAACATGGGGAGACACTCTTTGTAACGGCCCCGAAATTCCCGTAAGTCTTTTCTGACTCCAAATCCATCCTGACACCTGAAACCTGACACCTGAAACCAGCTTCCCCGAAAACAGAACAAATCGAATAGTTGTGAAGAACCATTTAATAAATACCGTGCAACTTCTAACCTTTAGCCTTAACCCTCTCCTGCAAAACAAATCGTTGGACTTTACCCCCGGTCGTCTTGGGAATGCTGTCTGTAAATTCGATCCAGCGCGGATATTTATATACTGCAATTCGGTCCTTAACAAACTGTTTAATATCTTCCTGCAGGCTGCCCGTTGCTGAGATATCCGGGTTGAGCACTACAAATGCGTAAGGTTTGATTAATTCATCTTTCCCTTGGCAGCCCACCACCGCGCTTTCCGCCACCGCCGGATGCAAATTGAGGGTCTTTTCAACTTCCTGGGGCGCCAGCCATTTGCCGCCTACCCGCAGCATGTCATCGCTTCTGCCCCGGAAGTAATAGTATCCCGCTTCATCCACCGAATAGCGGTCTCCATTCCAGTAGGACGAGGCGATGGAACCGCCGCCGACCATAAGGTTTCCGATTTGATCCGGACCGACCGGTTTACCATCCTCATCCAGCAGTCGGGTCCGGTAACCCGGTACAACCTTACCGGTACTGCCGGGTCGAACCTCCCCGAAGCGGTTGGATAGAAATATGTGGCAAATCTCAGTGGAACCGGTTCCTTCCAGGATTTCAACTCCAAATTCTGCCTTAAAATGGCGATAGATTTCCGGCGATAATATTTCGGCCGATGAGATACAGGCTCTCAAGCTGTTCACGGGCGGCAATTCTTTTCCTTCCCGGCGGCATGTTTTTTTATAATCGGCCAGAGCGCCCAGCAGGGTTGGCACGCTAAAAAAGAGTGTCGGCCGGTATTTTACCAGATCTTGGTAAAACAAATCCGGTTTTGGCGAATGACTGATGAGTATGGTCGTAGCACCCACCGCAAAGGGAAAGTAAACACCATTGCCAAGGCCGTAGGCAAAAAAGAGAAAGGAGCCCATGGCCCGGTCTTCAGGCGTCATATCGAGTATTCCCCGGGCATAGGCTTCGGCACAATAAACCATATGGCTCTGGCGGTGCACGGCACCCATTAATTTATCAGGATTTCGGCCGCTGTAGAGCCAGAAGGCCGCATCGTCACAAACTGTCGGTGCTGCCTTGAAGTCAGTTCCTGCTTCAGCAAGTAATTCATTGAAAGAAAGATAATTGTGATCCTGCCTACCGCACACCACGACCTTTTGTAAAAATACGGCCTGGTCCAGGATCTTCTTTATTTCCGGCAAAAATACCGCATCGACAATTAAGACCGGCGCCCGGCTGTCGTTTAGCATGTAAAGAAAATCGGGCGCCTTCATCAAAATGTTGGTTGGAATAGGCACCGCACCCGCTTTGATGGCACCGTAAAATGAATAGATCATCTCCGGCGTGTCCCGCAGCAGCAACATCACGCGGGATTCCATGCCGACGCCCAGTTGGACAAGGCTGTTGGCCACCCGGTTGACATTTTCCATCAGGCGGTCATAGGTAACCGCCTGGTCCTCGAACAGAATGGCCGTCTTATCACCCCGGCCTTCGGCAACATTGCGATCGACGAAGTATTCAGCGGCATTGAATTGTCTGGGTAGGTTCAGTTCGAGCATACCTCTACCTTCTCAGGGAAGCCATATAACAGAATCCCTTTTTGCTACCTAAGTATTGTATGGAGTAATGGAATGTTGGATAGTTGGAATTATGATCTGAAAGGATTTCAGTCCATAAAATTAGGCACCTTCCGATTAATTACTCACCATTCCATTGTTCCAACATTCCAGCATTCCAAGTTGGTTTGATGCAATTTAACGACTTATTAAGAACATGAGAATATTTTTAACCTTGAGCCTATTTGCCGAAATATTCCATATCTCTGGGCAGTTCAATCCAGTCACTGACAGGTACTATTTTGCCCTTCTGGATCTGATACATTTTTGCGGCCATGCTGGCACGATGGTCGGTTTTGGTAAAGGTCATCGGTGGTGCCAGACCACCCGTGCTGAAGTTTCGGAATTGTTCAAACGCATTACGGATTCCGGCAGGCGTCAGGTCACCCGCCTTATCCGCCGTTCTCAATGCTTCGGTGATGGAAAGAATATTGACCCATCCCTCCACGTAAACGTTGGTGCCCATTTCACCCGCATGCCATTTCTCATGGGACCCTACCACTTTTTTCATCCCAGGGACATCTGCACCGTATGGCGCAATGGGATGTACGCCGTAAGTCCCCTCGGCAGCGCCGCCGCTCAGGGTTATCAGAGATTCCTCGAAATTCCGGATATTGGATATAAATTTGGTCTTAAGGCCGAGGGCCTTGGCATTCTTAAGT
>CALZJV010000879.1 GCA_945787595.1 uncultured Desulfobacterales bacterium
GTGTCGGTGGGAAATGACTACAACGATCTGGATTTGCTCGAGTGGACCGCCAACAGCTATGTGGTCGACAACGCCCCGGCTGATCTTAAAAACCGCTTTGCCGGTGTTGCCTCCAATAACAACGGCGGTGTGGCTGAAGCGGCGAGACGCTCGATGGAGGGCACTTTCGGTGTGGTCTGATGGTTCGTAGAGTTGATTGAGTTGATTAGATGATTGAGTTGATTGGGATTGGCGCAATAAGCAAATTTACCTCTATCCTCAAACCTCAATACTCCAACCCTGCGCAGCACTCCGCTTCTTGGCCCTCCTTGCCGCAATCCTCATTCCAAATTCCCACCGGGGCGTAGGCGCAGGCCCCTATGGCTTCCGGATCGTAGAGCCTACAGCTCGGAGAGGCCGGAGGCCGACTTCCCACTTCTAAACTCAATCCCCTGGGCCAGCGGAAGCTCACCCGACCAGTTAATCGTACAGGTCTGACGCCGCATGTAGGATTTCCAGGCATCGGACCCGGCTTCCCGGCCGCCGCCGGTATCTTTTTACCCGCCAGATGTAAGCGTTTGAAAATACCCGTATGTGTCAGGAGTTCTGAATTAATTTTTTGAGTTAAACCCTCAGTCCTAAAAAATATGTTGACGTTGGAGGGGAAAAAATGATTATGTGCTGGGTACTTTTATAAACAGTCAATTAATTGAATGAGGAACTGTTATGGCACAAAAACTGATTCTTGAATTGGTGGATGGCCAAAAGGTCGAAGCCTCCCTTATCGGGTCGTTCAGACCGGATGATGGGGAGATCGACATACTTCTTGAGGAAAATGGAGAAAGATGCAAATTACCGCTTTCCGAAATCTGCAGCATTTTTTTTAACGATGATTTTGATCAGGTTGCATATCCATCGGATAATGATGTTTCGGATAATACAGAATCATTGGAAGAGGTGGAGACTGTATCAGGAAAGCATTTTCAAATACGACTTATTGGGGAGCAGGAATTTCAGACAGGTTTTTATGCGCGATCTATTGATAACCATGCTCCACATAAACTCATATTTTTTGTGTTTGACGGGATAATGTTACGCAGTCAACACAGCCGCTTATGTGAAATTCTGGAAAAAAAGGGGTTGATTCGCAGTTCTGATATTCAAAAGACCCTTGAAAAGCAGCAATCGCTGAAATCACGCCGGGTTGGCGAAATAATATCTGAGCAAAATAAAATATCTATCAACGATGTAGAAGCGGTGCTTCAAAGATCATACAAAAGCGATACCATATCGCCCAATACCAGAGTGGGAGATATATTAGTTGCAGAAGGCCTGGTTACAAGGCAGCAGGTTGATGAGGCCCTTGCCAGTCAGCAATCAGGTAAAAAAAAGAAGATCGGTCAGTTGCTTGTTGAATGCGAATTAGTATCTGAGGATCAGCTCCTTTCGGCCCTTTCTACAAAATTTCGAATGCGGTTTGTATCTTTGGAAAACATTACGCCTCACCGAAAAGCCCTAAATGCATTGCCTGGAGATTTAATACGTAAGCTGCATATTTTTCCGTTAGAATACACCGATGACCGTCTTGTGGTAGCCACATCTAATCCAACGGACTCATCAATTCCCAACATTATAAGATTTTCCACCAATCAAAAACTTGAGTTGGTTGTTGCCACGTTCAATGATATAGCTGCGGCCACTAAACGCTATATCCCGGAACAAGAAGATATTATAAAACTCATTACACATGATAGTGAAGAAAGCAGTGTGGTTACTGAAGAAGAGGAACCGGAAGATCCTGTTTTGAAAGAAAGCGATTCTCAAATAGTCAGACTGTGTAATCAGATTTTAATAGATGCCTATGAGAAAAACGCTTCGGACATTCATTTTGAACCTGGAACACGTAATGGTTTGCTGATTATCCGATATCGCACCGAAGGATTTTGTAAAGTAGTTCACAGTATTCCATCAATTTACAAACTTGATATTACCGAGCATCGCAAGCCCCAAAGCGGCAAAATACTTCTCTCTGTTAAAAATAACAAGATGGAATACAGGATTGAAATTACACCTACCGTAGGCGGTAATGAAGACGCGGTGTTGAGGGTGTTGTCTGGTTACAAAACTTATTCATTGGGAGAAATGGGGTTTTCACAGGAAAACCTGGAAAATTTAAAAAAGATACTCACCAAACCTTATGGCATTTTATTATGCGTTGGCCCCACAGGGTCCGGAAATACTACCACTCTTCACTCAGCCCTGGATTTCATTAATTCACCTATCCGAAAAATATGGACTGTTGAAGATCCGGTGGAGATCACGCAACCGGGTCTCAGGCAGGTTCAGGTCAATCCCAAGGTAGGGTATACATTTCAGGAAGCCCTTCGATCATTTTTAAGGGCTGATCCTGATGTCATTATGATAGGAGAGATGCGTGATTCTGAAACCGCGCAAATAGCAATCCAGGCATCTTTGACCGGTCATTTTGTTCTCAGCACCCTCCATACCAATAGCGCTCCTGAAACTATTGTTCGTCTTACAGAGATGGGGATTGATCCGCTGAATTTCTCAGATGCCTTATTGGGGATCCTCTCCCAGCGATTGACCCTTAAGCTGTGCGACCATTGCAAGAGACCCTACCATCCTAGTGAGGAAGAGTACACAGAGCTGGTAGACGCATATGGCACGGATTGGTTCAAAGCGCACAACATGGAAGATTACACAGATGACCTCACCCTGATGAAGAAAGTGGGATGCGAGAAATGTGACAGCAGTGGCTATAAAGGACGGATCGCGCTTCATGAACTACTTATGGGTACTGAACAGGCTAAAAACGCAATAAAAAAGCAATATTCCGCTATTGAGATAAAAAATAGTTGCCTTGCCGAAAATATGAAAGCGATGAAGATGGATGGCATTAGCAAAGTATTTCAGGGCATAACTGTTTTAAGTCAAGTCCTTAAGGTGTGTGCCTAAAGCCAATGTTCAATTTATCGGTAAGTTTTCTCTTTGCTGATGATTAATCCGGTTTTGTAGGCAAATCAGACAACTTTCTTGCAGGATGTATTTTTTCGATACACTCATCGAGCCACGTAAGCATTTCAATTAGATTAAACGGTTTATGGAATATATGACAGCCAAGTTGCTGTGCATATTTCAAATCGAACTCAGCCCAGTTCCCTGACATGAGTGCTCGATATTTTACTTTGCATC
>CALZJV010000880.1 GCA_945787595.1 uncultured Desulfobacterales bacterium
TATTTTTTTAACTTTCTGGCCTCCCAGCAGAAGGTTAAAAGAAAATTTCCTCTGCGATCTTTGCGACTTGAGCGAAGCGGGCGGTGAATCCCTGTCTAAACAATTATGAATTTCTTAGTAACTAGCTGGCGGCTTTATCTGTCATTAGTTTTTTCACTGTCCGGTTCTTTTTGTTACGGAATTTTTCATTTATGATCGCTTCTGTATTGCCCCAGATTCCTTTCGAAAATCTGAATAGAACTAACAAAGTAAGAATTCCCACCACCAGTTCCCAATGCGTAATATACCGGCTGACCAAATCTTTGATACCGAGAAATGCAAGTGTTCCAAAAAAGGGGCCAAAGACGGTACCGGCACCTCCGATTAGGGTCGCTACCAGCACCTCAGCTGCTCGATGAGGTTCTGCCAGGCTCGGGTTAACGAACCCGAAATTAATTGCATAAAGCGAACCGGCCAAAGCAGACAGGATTGAGGCCAAGCTGAATCCTATCCATCTAATCTTGAAGGTATCATAACCCAAGAATTTCATTTTATTCTCATTGACCTTAATTGCACGAAACGACACCCCCAGGGCCGATTTATCCATAAAATTATAAAGGATTAAAATAATCAAAAAGATCGCCAGGGCAAAAATGAAAAAATTATCCGGCATGCGGATATCCAGAAAAGGGATCTGGCTCATCCGGGACCGGTACCACAACCCATCGTCCCCACGGGTGATCGGTAATAATAGTTTTTCGATGGTAAACATTCCGATAGCACAGGTGGCCGCATTAATGAGTGCAAAATAATCCCCCCGCAGTCTTATAAAAGCGGGCCCCAGAATCAAACCCACCACAAGGCCTGCAATTAGACCGCAGAGCATGCCGATCAAAGGATTTGCGCCTAGATGCGCCAGATAAATGGCGGTTGCATAAGCGCCCACTCCCAAATAAAATGGCTGTCCGAAAGACACCATCCCGAGGTATCCATAGAGAATATTGTTGCCCATCACATAAATACTGAATATGGCGAGCTCTAAAATAAATGTCATTTTGTTCGGGATACTGAATATGGCGAGCTCTAAAATAAATGTCATTTTGTTCGGGAAAATATATCTCGCCATCAAAAAAAAGAATACTAATACTAGAGGACCGTAACTTGCCCTAAAAATTCTTCCCATGTTGTCCCCCCTGGGTCCTAATGGTTTTCATGATTCAGCCCAGCCGCCGGCCAAACAAACGGCTGGTCTGATCGAAAAAGAGACTTAGGCTTTGCAGGCTTTCACAGGTAATAAAAAGGGAATATCGAATGTCGAATACTGAATGTCGAATTTCGAAGGAAAAAATTCTATCGATTTTTATATATTCAACAGACAAAGCGCAGCGATTCCATCTTTCGTAATTCTGCGGTTCGATATTCGATATTCTGCGGTTCGCTGTTCAACCCAACCACGGCCATCGAAGCGGCAGATATGATCCAAATTGAGACATCGACCTGCGGAGTCTCATACGATTAATTCCATCACAGGTATGTCTCGAAATCGAGGTTCTCAATGGCTTGTTTATCTTTTATTTCCGAAATAATCTTGCCTTCCTTCATAGCATAGACACGATCTGCAACTTCTGCCGTCAACGGTAGATTCTGTTCGATGATGACCAGCGTGGTTTTTTCACTAATCTTTCTAAAAGCATGGCCCAAGTCGGTTATCACATGGGGTGCCAGACCTTCCGTGGGTTCATCCATTAATACGAGGCCGGGGTTACCTAGCAGCGACATGGCGATCAGGAGCATCTGCCGCTCCCCTCCGCTCAAGTGCCCGCCTTTTCTATCCAGGATATCTTTCAACTGAGGAAAATAGTCCAAAACGCTATCCCAGTCGTAATCTTTAGTCGCATAGCTGCCGAGTTCCAGATTTTCCCGAACTGTCAGATCCGAGAAAACATGTTTGTCCTGTTGAATATATTTAAGGCCCAGTTGTGCAACTTCATAGGCCCTTAAGTTCCCTATATTTTGACTTCTGAAATAAATGGATCCACTGTCCTGATTCAAAAACCCGGCGATGGTGCGAAACAACGTCGTTTTGCCGGCGCCGTTTCTTCCAACAACTACCACGACCTCACCTGCTTTCACATCCATGGAGACCTGAAACAGTATCCTTAACTTCTGATAAGACACATCCAGGTTAATGACCTCCAAAATTTTCTTGTTGGCCTTTTCCTCCATCATTGCCTCTTCTTACGTTTCAAACTTTCCAATAACATCTTCTTACTTCAGGATCATTGAGTGTCTCTTCACATTCACCGTAACTGATGATCTCGCCTTCGTTCATTACGGCAAGTCGATCCACGAATTCCGTTAGTTTTGATACCTTGTGTTCCACGACGAGGATGGTCTTGTTATGGGTATATCGCTTTAACACGCCGACGATCTCATCCACTTCCTGATCTCCCAAACCGGCAAACGGCTCATCCAGCAAAAGTACCTTGGGTTCCGCCGCAAAGGTCATAGCCAGCTCTAGCCGCTTTTTACTTCCTAAAGGTAAATTTCCAACCGTTTCATCGATAAGATGATCCAGCTCAAACATTTCCAGATGTTCCCGAACCTTTTGGTCGATTAAGGGCTGATGCAGACTGCTTGAAAAAATACTGAGCGGCAGTGCGTTACCTTGTTTTTCCCTGAAATAAGCAAGCGCCACATTGTTGAAAACGCTCAAGTTATCGAAAACATGAGCCAGTTGAAAGGTGCGGGCGATTTTAAGCGCAACGCGCTTTGCAGGAGACAGATTGGTAATGTCATATCCTTGGGAAAACACAGCACCCTCATCCGGCGTGTAATAGCCGGTAATAATATTTAATAACGTCGTTTTCCCGGCTCCGTTGGGCCCTATGATTCCCACGGCCTCGTTCTCCTTCATTTCGAAATCGACATTATTCAGCGCCGTAAAATCACCAAAATTTTTGGTAACGCCTTTGGTGATCAAGATTT
>CALZJV010000881.1 GCA_945787595.1 uncultured Desulfobacterales bacterium
TAGCCGGAAGGCACATCCACAAACAATGGGGATGGGGACCGACGTATTTCTTTGATCCTTCCAAGAGCGTCATACTCATAATTGATACCGGCGGCAATTGTATTAGATACAATAAAAATCGAGCCAACCAAAATAGTAGCCAAAAAAATTAGTATTTGTCTTTTCATTTTTCCATCCTTCGGATTTAAGAATAAGCGAAAATAAAGATGCTCTAATTTCAGGTAACTGCAAAAATTTATAAAATCTGCGGATGAAATGCAGGTGTTTCCTTTGATTGGGAAAGGTTGGCCGGTTGTGATGACACACCCGGGCCATAAAGCGGAAAGGAAATGGGAAATATTTCCGATGTCTAAATGAAGATTCGAGTGGAGGTGTTGCTGCCAAAAAAATACCCCTCTAAGCGCCTTAGAAGGGTATTGACAGCAAGATGTTAATACTTATTATGAAGTATGTGGTGCGTTGGAAATACCCTTCCGGCGCGCATCAAATTAAGGGATCTGATGGCCGTCAGATCCCTTTCTTATTATTTCTCAGAGCGTACTATCTCTCATTAACTCATACCCCTTTTAATCCAAAAGTTTCTTTAGTAGTTCAGTCTTCTTGATCACATTTTTGCTTGGCACATTACCGAATGTCTTTTTGTCTGTCAAGGCTTTTTTGAATGATACCATATATTTATAAAGTAATTCTAATTCATTTTATAAATCGCCAGACCCGGAAACGCCTGAGATCTGAAATATTTAAACCCCGCTAAAGACGGGATTTTATACCTGCCGATGGGGAACACAATCCCGTAAGCTATATGTTATTTTGTAAAAATTCACCGGTCGCATGTATGCCATGCGGGGTTGGTCTGAGGAGTGAACATCGAACATCGAATAATGATGTCGCTCCGCTCCGCAATTAAATTTCATTTGTTTCAAAATCCGATCTCAATCCTTGAATAACCATTTCGGTTTCTTTTCAGCCCTTCGACTCCGCTCAGGGCCTTGAACCTGTCGAAAGGCCTTTTTGATACTCGGCGCGAAAATCTTGATTCGTTCTGTTCCAATAAATTAATAATCTTTATGATTCTCACCGAATACGGGACCAACTTTTTTCCCTAAATCATAAGCCTGCTTCTTCAATTTTGCCATTCAATCCGCCTGCGGCGGTTCCGCCTTTGGAGGATTCGGTCTGGCGGGTGCAGACAAGTTTTTGGCACTTATGGGGCACAACCCCATAAAGGTACAAAATTTAAAAATTCGTTTCATTAAACTTGAAATAAAAAAGCGAAAGTGATAATCTGCCTCCTTTTGATAAAATACCGGCGGGTTGTGCAATAAAATAGCAGAATATACAGTGATTTGACGAAAATTAGGCAGCAGTGCAACCAGTCTGAATAACCAGGGAGTTGCCATGATTGAAGGAACGATTTTTATGTTGGGATTGGGGGCGGTTTGCGGTGCTGTGTTGGGAGCTGCTTCACGAATATTTTATGTTTGGGAAGATCCACGTATCGCACAGGTGGAATCGTGTTTTGCCGGTGCCAACTGCGGCGGATGCGGTTATGCCGGCTGTGCCGCCGCGGCCGTCGCCGTGGTGGCCGGCAAGGCCCAACCAAGTGTCTGCGTGGTCGGTGGTCCTGAATCCGCCCAATCGGCTGCCGAGGTCATGGGGATGGAAGTCGGAATGGCGGAACCGGTTAAATCCTATAATACATGTACCGGCGGTGACCGCGCTGAGAATAAATTCCTGTACGCCGGTGTCAACACCTGCCGTGCCCAGGCCGCCCTGTTCGGCGGTCAACGCGATTGCAGCGTCGGTTGCCTGGGATTCGGGGATTGCGTGCGAGCCTGCCAGTTTGACGCCTTAAAGATGGGTCCGTTGGGTTACCCGGTGGTAGACAAGGAAAAATGCGTCGGCTGCGGCATTTGTGAACAGATCTGTCCCAAGTCGGTGATGGAAGTCAGGACCGCCTCCCAGCGTATTCTGCATTTCAACCAGCATGATGATCGTCTGGCCCCCTGCCGGCAAACATGCCCCGCGGAAATCGACATCCCCAAATACATCGCTCAAATCAGAGATGGAAACTATACCGGCGCCGTCGACACCATTCGGGAACGCAATCCTCTGCTACTGGCCTGCGGCCGGGTTTGCCCGCATCCGTGCGAAGTCAATTGCAGACGCGCCATCGAAGACGATCCCGTATCCATCAACCAACTCAAACGCTTTGCCGCTGATTTTGAAATGAATTCCGGTAAACGATTGCCGGTTGCACTGGCGCCCTTGACAAATAAACGGGTGGCCGTTGTCGGTGGCGGGCCTGCCGGGCTCACCTGTGCGTTTTTTCTGCGAAGACTGGGCCACGAAGTAACCATTTTTGAAGCCATGCCGAAACTGGGGGGGATGCTGCGTTACGGTATCCCCGAATACCGGCTTCCCAAAAAGGTGCTGGACTGGGAAATCGAAGGTATCCTCAACCTGGGCATCGAGTGCAAAACCGGTGTGAAGTTTGGCAAAGATTTTGATCTGGACACTCTGGACAGCGAAGACTTTGACGCCGTTTTCATGGGAATCGGTGCCTGGAAGGATTCGTCGTTGCGGGTGGAAGGTGAGCAGTTACAGGGGTGCTACACGGGGATCGATTTTCTTTCGCGCCTGGCCGGCGGCGAACCCATCCCGACCGGCCGATCCGCAGTCATTATCGGCGGCGGCAACACCGCCATTGACTGCACGCGCAACTTAATCCGACTGGGAGTAAAAGAGGTCAACCTGGTGTATCGGCGCACGCGTAATGAAATGCCGGCAAATCCGGTTGAAATTGAAGCGGCCGAAGCCGAAGGGGTCAAGTTCCAGTTTCTGGCCGCCCCGGTTCGCGTCGTCGGAGATGAGGACGACGTCACCACCCACCTCGAGTACTTAAAAATGGAGCTGGGTGAGCCCGATGCCAGCGGAAGGCGAAGACCGGTGCCGATTGAAGGCTCCGAGTCGTTGATTGAAACCGACATGGTGATTACGGCCATCGGCCAGTCGCCGGATATTTCCTTTATGGAAACCATGCAGCAGCAACTGGCAGAGCTGAAAACAACCCGGTGGAACACCTTCGAAGTCGATCCGGCAACGCTGCAAAGCAATATCCCATATCTGTTCGCAGCCGGCGATGCCGCCACCGGCCCGAGTCTGGTGGT
>CALZJV010000882.1 GCA_945787595.1 uncultured Desulfobacterales bacterium
CGCCAGCGGCAAGTTATTGTCTTTGGCAAGCGCGCTGTACTCATCGAGGTTTGCCTCCGTTGCCGCATACATCAATGGTCTTTTAAACCCGCACACCTCAATGCCGGCTTTCATAACTGCCGGATCTTCCGTCATTAAAGCCAGATTGAATTCAGAGGTTTCAGCAATTTTTTTGGCTGTGCGGGCAAACGCCTCCTTGTCTCCGCCGGCATCCTTGAGCACAATCAATTCAGGTCTAAGATTCAGGCCAACCCTTTCAAACTGAAAGGCATTCCAGGTCTTGAGTTTGGTCTCAAGATCTGCGTCGCTGATGTCGGACGCCACGACAGCCGCCAGCAGAGTTGGGTTATAGAAAGTTTTTTCATGCCGGTACTGAACGGTTTCACCACCGGTGGCAGCGGCCCGTACGCCTTTTCCGATGGCGACAGGTCGAATCGGTGGGGCCGAGGCTTCCGACAGCTTTTCTCTGGCTTCATCCGACACATAGGGGCAATTGTCCAGTTCCGCCTTTCCGGAAGCAAGGTTCATGGCAAAGGCCAGGCAGGTGGGGACACCGCATTCCTTGCAGTTGGTTTTCGGCAGGAGTTTAAAAATCTGAATACCGGTTAATGCCATTTTTTTCTCCTTAATATCATAAACGGGTTACGAGTTACGTGTTGCGAGTTACGGGTTACGAGCAAAAAGGGCATAGAGCAAAGGGCATAGCGCATACCATCCTCTGTTCTCTGTCTTCTGTCATCTGACCTCTGTCATCTGTTTTTTATCCGATGATCGGATCCATATCCAGGGCCGGATGTTTTTTCTCCTGCAGGAAGGGTAAAATTTCTTCCTCGGTGATACCCACGGTCTCATCGGCAATCCGATCAATCAAGTCGGGAATTCCGAGTTCTTTACCCCGCTTAATGATTCGCTCCTTGATCTCTTCTTTGAGAATCTTGGGCATCCAGACCATCCGAGCAAGCCCGCCGTCACCGACAATGAACTTGCCCTGGGTGATGTTGAACTTGGAATGGCCTACGAAACCCGGCGAAGATGCGCCACCACCCATGACACCGGCCAAAGTGGTGAATTTCATCCCGCAGGGGGTTTCGCCCATGTAATCCCGGTTGACCGTCATGACCCCATTGCAGGACGGTAGCATGGCGGCAATACACTCGCAGCAGCCGCAGGTGGTCATGGGATCGGTCACCATGGAGTAGAAGTTGTAATGGGTGACAGCCCCGCGGGAGGCCTTGTAGACAAACTCGTTGACCCCCTTCCACTGCCCCAACACCGGATCCAGGCATTCGCCTTTTTCGATGGGCTGATTCGGTCCGGTGGGGTTGATCTCGAAAGAGGCCTTGCAGTCCATCCAGTTGTAAGCGCCGCATAGCCCGGTACGTTCGGGGCTGACCGTGCACACGTGATTGGGGGCAAACGACTGACACAGGGTGCAGGAATAATAAGTTTCCACATCCTCGTCGGTCATATTCTCGACCCGCTCATCGCGCAACTTATACTCCCCTCTGGCCCGTTTGGTCAATTCATCCACATCTTTTTTCTTGGTGTAGAGCTTCACTTGGACCTTATCGACGATCTTTTGAAAATCCTGGTGAAATTTGGCATGCAGCACGGTTCCGATATCTTTCAGGGTAAAACCCTTATCTATGGCGGCTTTGCTGATCCGAACCCAGGAGATATCCCGCTGGCCGATATGCATAATTCCCTGGATATAGTTGATTAGATGGTGAATCTGTCGTTCGATGATCGGCTCGAAATCCGTTTGGAATTCGCGGCCGGCAATCTGAACGTAGATACCCAGGGGAAACGTTCCGCCTTCTTTGACATCCGTGATATCGGGACCGACGATGTCAACTTTGCCGTCTTCGATCTCGTTCATTTCGGCCATTTTGACCAGTTCGGTACACTGGGTTTTGCCGCCGCCCGTCTGGGCATAAAGGTCGGCGCCCCTGACCCGCTCGCCCTCGTAAGCCGGCCCGAAAGACAGGGGAATGTCAATGGTGGATACGGTGACTTTGAGCCCTCTGACCTCGACGGATTTCTGAACGATTTCATCATGGGGCACGTTGGCGACCACATGCTCGTAGGTGCAAATTCCGGTGGGCAGTACCTCGGGGATGTCGGTATCGGCCAGGGTCGGAAAACCCCAGTTTACACAGCCCGCGGCAGCGCCGGCCCAATCGGTGCCCACATCGCCCAGCGCATTGACAAAGGCAAAGATGCGGTTTTTATTGTAAAGAAGCATCTTTTTGTAGTCGCCGGGCTGAACGTTTCCGAAGGCCATGGCCGCTCTGTTGGCAAAACCCAGGGCGAAAATAGCCGAAGAAATGTCCGGTCCGAACGGCACGATGCGGGTATTCCAGCCGATCTGAACGCCGGCGTCAATCAATTGCTGGGTAACCGAGGTGTTGTTCTGGTTGGCCGCCAAA
>CALZJV010000883.1 GCA_945787595.1 uncultured Desulfobacterales bacterium
TCTATTTTACGTCCCATATGGGGATGTTATATAGACGTCTTGATAACATCCCAAATAAGGACAAAAAATAGCCAATTTCAGCCTACTATCTTATTTGGAACTAAATCTATTTAAGGAAATTCGGATTAAAGATACATTGAGAGTATCGAGAATCCGGCAATATTGAAGATATGCTCTAAATTTGGTCCAATTTTGTCGGATTACCGATGTTAGTTATCTTGCCATAAGTTTTAATTCGATGGTTATCGAAATCTGTGAAGATAAGCTCCGGATGTCACATTGTTTGGTGCTTGCGATAAATGAGAAGGCTAAAGGTCCTTTTTCTTTTCTTCAAATTCTGCTTTATCGATTTCTCCTCGCGCATAACGCTCTTTAAGTATTTCAAGGGCCTTAGAATTGCCACTCGATTCTTCGAGTCCGCCGATTTTATAAGACTGCTTAAGCCGTGGCAAAAGGAAAATCAGTGCCGCAATTACGACTATTACGATTAAAATTATAAAGATGATGCCAAACCAACCCATACCCCATGGACCCATCATACCAGGACCCATTCTCCCCCTGGGACCGAACATCGGTCCGCAACCAGTTATTATGGATATCAGGTATAGAGAAATGAATAAGATTCTTGTAATTGAAATTAGTTTAAGTCTTTTAACCATTACATTCTGCTCCCTTTAATTCACCTTATTACCGGGTGTTCAATGACATGTTTTTTTCAGAAGTAAGAAAATTTATAAATTTACAGATTAATTGAGATTAGCTCAGTTTAAAAAAAACCTTTGATATCCAATTTAATAACCCCCAAATTTGACGGAACCAAAACCTGACCTAACTTGCCAAAATCTGCAATCAGCGCAAATTGCAGGTTTCATCAGGATATCCAAAATAAAAACCCCATCTCCAATACCGGAAACAGGGTTTTATGATCCATAAATAGCTCTCCCTTTTGAATAAAGGTTGAACATCATAATAATAAAGTACTCCAACAATGGCACAATTTGTATGAAAAATCAAGCCGATGACGGAAAGCTGTGATTGTTATTAATTTTAACCATTTGTCTGATGTCAAAAGATAACCTGTTTATTTTCTTGACAAATCTTTGCTTTGACATGAGAATGCATGTATACGCTTGAAATCACGACCAAATTCAGCAAAGGATGCTTGCAATGACCCTCACGAAAGCCAATATTGTTATGGAGGTTGTAGAACAAAACGGCTATCCAAAAAACCTATCTTTCGAGATGATCGAAATTCTGCTGGAAATCATTAAGCGAACCTTGGAATCCGGTGAGAATGTCCTTGTCAGTGGATTTGGGAAGTTCTGCGTAAAAGAAAAGCATGAACGCCGGGGAAGGAACCCTGCAACTGATGAAGATATGATGGTTGAACCGAGGAGAGTTGTGACCTTTAGGTGTTCTCGGCAATTGAGGGTTAAGATTAACGGATAGATGCTTTGGCCAAACGGTTCGATCTACCCGGCACCCCTTAGCTATCTCAGGATAATGATCAGGGAAATCTCTAACGCAAAGCGTATAGCGCGCAAAAATAAAAGCTACCATTTCTTCTGACTATCGACTGCCGACCGTGGGCAGTAAGATCGAATAATGTGTGCATAGCCAATAAATTCATCGGGACGGGTAAAATGAAAATTAAAGTTGAAAGCGAAAAGATCATTAAGGCCGTTAAGAAATTGGATGGAATTGAGATTGTTCTGGTCAGGGTCTCTTCATACCAGAAATATGAGACCACCGCTGTGGATTACAAAATGATATTTTTGCTGGAATTCATTTTTGAAAATGATATCTCTTTGGATACCAGGGTTGCTGTAATAAAAGAGCTGCAGGAATTTTTCAGCAAAGTTTGAAACAGGCACGGATGTATCGACTGAACCGATTCTGAATTCACGGAAGAAATACGGCCCGATATTCGGGGAATGCAATACCGTTTCTTATCATCTTATGGGTCTAGATGTGTTCGGAATTCGATACTGAAATCGACTCAACCAAATCTGATCAATCCGGTGAGGTGTTTGACGCGGTTGAATGCGGATCGTGTGATCTCCGGTATGTTTCAATACGATGGCAACGGGATCATCTGTATCACCTGCCCAGCCATAGACACCGGCCGGATGAACATCCAGCCAATTCCCCAACCGGACACTTTTGGTTCGGGTCCCGATTTGATCGTCCACTTGTACCCAAACTGAATCCGTATAACCACTGTTTATGTCGGTTTTGCCTCTTAACCAGACGATGTACCGACCCGCCGGTGCCGAAAAACGCATCTCAACATAAACCTTGGGCTGCGATTCAGCCCGCTGATTCGCTCCTGAGAAAAATTCGATTGCCCGGCCCCTCGAAGCCTCTTCATCGTTGACCACGCGAACACCGGTTGACGATCTGACTGTGATTGATTCGGCATTCAACAAGATATCCTGTCCAGGATCGTACATTAACGGCATTGCAGAGCGGTTTTCGCCTGTTCCAGTAATTTGATTAATAACCGCAAAAACGATCAATCCAACAAACAGGACATGCAAGATAATCAAGGCTTTCCTTTTGCGAAAGATGTTGAAAAAAGGATGGGTGGTCTTCATCCCGAATAAAAAGCGGAACAGCTCAAGCTTCCGAACAAAGAGCATGTAAAGTGTTATGATGACAATCAAGGAACTGATAAAAACGATAAACCATTTTAAGGCATCATGAATCTCCCAGGTCATTACGAAATAACCAATACCCAACAAGACGGTCTGGTGCAGAATAAAAAAAGGCAGCACACCTTCATTGGCATATCGCAGCACTGGGCGATCAAAAGCCAGAAACTTCATGCTAAATCCTAGGATAGCAAATAACCAGCTCCAGGCACTGAAAAAAGAGAGAAGGGTATGTGTCCAATCGCTGACCCAGACCGGGAAAACCACACGTGACTGGCTAAACAACTGGTATAGGTATGCGGTCGATAAAACCACTCCCAGTAAAAGAGAAATCCAGCGCTGATTTATAATATGCTGTTGAAGGCGGTCATTGGAAACAATCATGAATCCTGAGATCAGAAACCAGGAAACTCTGAACCTGGAACCGCTCAGTTTAGGTAACAGTAGGTGAATTTAGGTTCCGGATGAGATTCGGCTCAGGGTGTGGTTCTGACAGAGAACAATATTTCGAATGAGATCAGGTTTAAAATTTAGAATCAGGCAACAAGGGATGCAAAATCCTGTCTATTTAAATGCGAACAGGTTGTTGGCTGTTTTTGATGTAGTATTTTATTCAAAATCGAAAACCTGGTCCTCAGGGCCAGGTCAGAGGTGATCGGCTCTGCCATAGATCAAATCTGTTCAAGGTTTCAGGTGTCAGGTTT
>CALZJV010000884.1 GCA_945787595.1 uncultured Desulfobacterales bacterium
GTCCGCCCTATCGGGCTGCGAGATGAGCCAATTGAGTTTGATAGGCGTCGCTCGCGCTCCGCCTATCAAACTCAATCGAGCCGACCCCCTTCGGGCTTCACTGCGCTCGGTCGGCTGGCACGGTAAATTGCAAAAAAACGCAATTTCCGCCCCCAGCCGACTGCGGCTCATCTCGCAGCCCGTTCGGTGACAAGTAGAGGTGAATGACTTGGCGGCAAAAAGGAAAAAGAAAGGTCCGACTTGGTCGGACGTAAAAGCGGCGGTAGTCAATTTGGATAAAAAGCAATTTCTGAAGCTTGTTGCTGACCTTTATCGGCTATCGAACGAGAATAAGACATTTCTCTATTCTCGGTTCGAGGTTGGTGACAACCCGCTCGGTCCATACAAGAAAATCATAGAAGAATGCATGTACCCCGATATATATAGCAACAAACCGATTCAAGTTTCGAAAGCAAAGAAAGCGATTAGCAATTATTCGAAGGCCGTGGGTGATCCTGTAGGGGAAGCGGAATTGATGATCTATTTCGTGGAGTGCGGCAATAAGTTCACACTGAATTTTGGAGACATTGACGGACCGTTCTATGACGCTCTGAATCGGATGTATCGGCGAAGCATCAACAAGGTTCTCACCCTTTCAGAAGAACGGCAAGATGAATTCAAAGACAGATTAGAGGCGATCATGACTTCGTCATCGAATATTGGGTGGGGGTACCACGATATGCTATGTGACGATTACTATGGAGCCTTTCCGGAGGACGATTAGTCACCGAACAAAAGCTTTGAGTCAGACGCCTTAAGTAATGCGACTTTTGAAAATTATTGTTTTTCTTGACTCCTGTGCATTTTCGGCTGTGTTACTTTCTGCCTCGGCGCTGCTCAAGCTTGGCGTTATGCGTAATGAGAAAAAGTAAATGATGGAATTCTAATGCCTAAAGTAAAGAAAAATATTGAACGTGAGAATCGGATAAATGATGAAATAGTAGTCGATGCTTATGGTGCTGATGAACAGGCCATTGGTTGGTACTATTATCTTGAAGAATCAATAATATTCCCATTTTATGCAAAATGTATTGTGAAAAGAGCAATTTCACCATTAAGAATCGGAGATGAGGTTGAACCTTATGCAATGGCTCCGGAACACGAGTGCAGGCATGAGTTGTTTGTCATGATGCGATGGGAAAAAGATGGATTAGCTGTACCCCTTAGCCAACTGGAGGTTGTTCACGGCAGTAATGAAACCAAGGAAGCTGTTTTAGACTGGCATTACTGGGTGAAACGCGGGTATAGTTTTAGATAAAGATTGTGTTTTTCCTGCTTATATTACTGCTGTACGCCCAACATGTCAGTTCAGATAACAGCCAGGACCGAGGCGTTTTGTAAGTTTATGTCAAATAGGAAATTTTTCGTATTTATGGAAGTCAGTGGAAACCCTGGCTGTCCCTGACTTCTGCGTTTTTTTCTTAAGTGCAGTAAAAGTTAAATATCAACAAAGGAGAAACGCAAATGCCTCAATACGTTATTGTTTATCTAGACGGCGATCAGCCATCTAGCCCAGAGGAAGGTAGGCAACATTTTGCGAAATATATGGATTGGTTATCTTCGTTGGGCGACTCAGCTGTTAGTCCCGCTAATCCGCTTAAGAATACGATCACAGTAAACTCTGATGGTACAGTTACCACTGGAGGCACAACGACAATGTCTGGTTACACTATAATTGAAGCGGATTCTATGGAGGCGGCACTGTCGATTGCAAAGGCTTGCCCTTTTCTTGATATTGGCGGTTCACTTGAGGTGTCAGAGTTAGTAGAGATGCAGTAGAGATGCCAAGTCAAAAATAAACATACAATCGCACTCACTCGGACTGCAAAAAGCGCTGCTTGTGCCTCGCTCTGCTTTTTGGCGACCGGTGATGCGAAGCGAGGTGCATCAAGGAGACTATCTCGGAGTGATAGAACCCACAAAGATCGATCATTTTTGTCTGTTGGTTAGCGACTTGAATCGCGCTATGCGCTACTACGAGAGGTTGTTTGGTGCAAAATGCCGACTACGCGAGAATGATCCGAAAACGCAAATCTTTGAGGCAAAAAACGTTCATTTCTTTTGATTGGGATGCTACAGGAGGCGAAATTGAAAGGGGTCGACAAGAAAATTCCTATGGTCATTCTGCCGGAAGGCTACAATGGTAAAATTCTTTTAATATCGATATCCGGCGGTGGTATTGAAAAAATGGCCATCCTGCGTTCCGGCGATCTCTGGCACCGGGAAATACTGCGCAATACCGAAGCAGAAATTCGCAACCTCGGATTTCGCAATGCCAGGCTTCAGGAACTGGGTGGTGCTCATCTCCGTTTTGAGCCGGACGGAACCATCATAATCCACGGCTCCAGTCAGCAATTCGGTGCCTGCGACAAGAAGTATGCAGCTGAGCTACTAAGGAATAAGTTTCCCGGCAGACGGGTTGACGTCCAACCTTAAGGTTTCAGGTGCAAATTTAAGCATGCTTATTCCAATTGACGTCGGCGTTGCTTATAAATTTATGGATCAACCGATTTTTTGGCA
Organism: uncultured Desulfobacterales bacterium; assembly: GCA_945787595.1. Next base: position 2,560 of record CALZJV010000884.1, read on the forward strand.
TTATGGTGACTAAAGGTCAACTTCTGTTTGTACCCTTATCATCATTCTTTCAAATCTCAATGAGCGTCGGATACGCCGGTCGTCAATTCTGCCGGAAAAGCTTCCATACCCATGTCCGGAGTTCAAAGGCGCTGGGGTTTACAAATGAGACACTTCCTATTCGCCGGCAATGTCCTCTGCTGTATAAGTTCCCCACTTGCCGATGGTAACAACACCATCTTCCTGCAAACCTTCGGCGATCGACTCGAAAACGGCATCGACGGCTCTGGCCGCCGTTTTTTGAGGCAGACCCTCCAATTTTTCAGATACCCTTTTGACCAATTCTTTTTTATTCATTGTGGAACCCCTTAATCTGCCAATTCTTGCGGGAGATAGATAGACCTGCGACGTTTTTTAGATGGGTGTTTAGAAACAACTGTAACCGCCATCTATTGTGACGGCATCACCCGAGTGGTAGGCACTGGCGTCGCTGGCGAAGTAAACGGCGATCGGGCCGAAATCAGCTGGGTTTCCCCAGCGTCTTTGTGGAATCCGCGGTATGACGTTTTTTTCAAACTATTCAACTGCCAAAGCTTTGATAATTGCAACGACTCCCGCCTTGGTTGCGGCATAATGTTCTCCTCTCGGCATGCCGTATTTCGCTGAGAGACTGCTGGTAACGATCAACGATCCGCCATCCTGCCGTTCCAGCATGTGACGTATGGCCGATCTGAAGGTAAAAAACACGCCTTCCATGTTGACACCAAAAACGCTGCGCCATTCGCTGATGTCCATATCATGAAATGGGGTTCCCAGCCATCCAACCCCCGCATTGGCAAAACAGGCATCCACCTTCCCCAATGCTTCGACGGTGCGGGCGAAGTTTTCTTCGACTTGATTCTCGTCTGAAACATTGCATTTAAAAGCGGCAACTTGCCCTCCGTAAGACGCTAACTTTTCGGCGGCAGCTTCGTTTTTTTCTTGGTTTTGACCCCATATGCATATATCGGCACCGGATTGGGCCAGTGCCTCCGCCATCCCGAGGCCAATGCCGCCATTTCCGCCGGTCACCAGAGCAGTTTTACCGGTGAGATCGAATGTGGAATCTGCCAAAATAGGTTCTCCTTTCAAGTTGAACAGCGATGGTCAACATTTGATGCGGCTTCATGACCTAATCTCCTTTTCTTTAATATACATCTTTCAGCGATGTAAGCCCGGAAGCAACATACGGTGACCAGCCTTCGATTTTGTGCGCGACAAGGTCTTCTGGCACATCTGCAAGGAAGTATTCTTCACCCTCCGCCGGGGCGTTTGCCATCCAAAAGCCACTGCGATAATCGGTTGAGCGCGTTATAAAAAGCTCATTTTTGGCACGTGTCATGGCTACATATAAAATGCGCCGCTCTTCCTCTTCAGATTCAAGCTCACCCAAGCTTCTAACATGCGGATAGGTGCCTTGTTTGGCACCGGCAACAAAGCAAATGGGGGCTTCGGTTCCTTTGGCGCTGTGCACTGTGATCAACGTGACCACATCCTCGGCTTCAAGTCTGTTAAATTCCGTATTCGTCATAGGCTCCAGCGTAAAGGCGTCAATAAATTCTACCACGGATTTGTATCGCTCGGCTACTGTGGCAAGTAACTCGAGATCTTTTTGTCTTAAATGCCAGCGGTCATACCTGGATTCAAGAACGGGGGCGAGCGTTTGAATTGCGCTTTCGAGCGCATTCTGTGGAACAGATGTAGCGTCGATCACCCTTTTGTATCCGATCACTGCCGGGTGGCCCTGGCCTAGCTGCCGAACCAATACTTCAAGCACATTCTTTGCATTCGATGCCATGATGGCAGAAACGATTTTTTCGGCGGTTTTGGGGCCAATTCCCGGCCACAGCTGCAAATATCGCATCCAGGCCAAATCATCATCAAAGCTACGAGCGGTTCTTAAAAGGGCCAAAATGTCACGCACATGGGCGGATTTCAATAAACTGGTGCCTCCGATAAACACATAGGGAATTTCACGCTGGATAAACTCCGCTTCGATGGGTTTGGC
>CALZJV010000885.1 GCA_945787595.1 uncultured Desulfobacterales bacterium
GGTTGTAAATATGGATTTATCCCATATTTGCAAAATAATTGGACACTTCATGTTTTAACAATCGTAACATTCTAAAATTATGACTATAATTTACCTAATAAACCATTCAACCAGTAAACTATTCAACGAGGTCTGAAGTTTGGACCTACTCGGCATTATCGGCCAGATCATCGAATGCGCCGTGCCATGAACACTTGTCACAATAAGTCTCTGTATCATGGCACACCTCGGGACAACTCGAGGTATCCACATTCGGCCCGTATGCGACAGTACCGTCGTGTAATTCGAACTCATAGGTCTCGTATTCATCATCCGGATCTTTGAAATAAAATGTTTCACAACCACAAAGCGGACATTTCATGGCAATATTCCCCATAAGCGAATGCCTAAAGTGAGCTAAATTGCCTAAAATGCCTAAAATTAAGGAAACGCTACGCTCTTGCTATTTTTATAAGATTGACAGAATACCGCAATTTTAGCTCATTTTTTCAATTAAAATTACAGCTTATTGAAATTCGAATAAATTATTTTGTTCTGATAAGGTGACAAAGCAGAGACAATCAGTCCACTTTAAAGAACGCCTTGGCAGTTGCCTTGCAGACCGGGCACACATCCGGCGGCTCACTCTCACAGGTGTAGCCGCAGACATTGCAGACATAATAGTCGACTTCTGCCATACTGCCCATCTTATCCAGGGCATTCGTATAGAGGTCGGCATGGATTTTTTCCACATCGTTGGCATAGGTAAAGCTGCGCAGGGCCGCCTTCTCACCCTCGGCTTCGGCGTCTTCGATCATGGCCGGATACATGGATTTAAACTCGAAAGTTTCTCCGGAGATGGCTTCTTTGAGGTTGTCGGCGGTGCTGCCGACCCCTTTGAGAGTCCTCAGGTGCGCATGGGCGTGAACAGTTTCCGCCGCTGCTGCAGCCCGGAATAATTTGGCAACCTGAGCATATCCTTCCTTCTCCGCCTTCTGCCCAAATGCAAGGTATTTCCGGTTGGCCTGGGATTCGCCGGCAAAGGCATCCTTTAAATGTTGTTCGGTTTTACTCATTGATTTCCTCCTTTCGTTTTTTGTAATCCCCCCTGCCCCTAAAAGTGGTTAATTCTTACCGCCTCTATAAAGCAAGGAATCGCTCCCCATCCCTCCTTGACAGCATCGGAAAAACCATGAGTCCTATTGCTGGTAATGGGAATATAAGTAAATGATGATAACAGTATAATCAAAAACTGTGCCAAATATAGCAAATTCCAGTTTCAAAAAAAAGTGCTTTAATCTTGTAAGGTTAAGAAACACATCACTTTGTCAATCATGAAAAATACTACCTTGTTGTTTGATACGAATGAGACAGTTAGAGCCGATATTCGACCATAGATTTAATCAGAATTCCCGCTCAAATTGACCCGCAGTCGGTATAAACTGTTTCATATCAATTTTTGAAGCATTAGTGTCTCACGAAACAAATCCAACGCTAAATGATAAGTTTGGAATCGCTAAATTCAAAATTCATGCACGGCCTCTTTTATCGGGGCAGTAATTGTAGCGGACATGATGATCGTAACATCCGTCTGTCTCATTATAAAAGACCCTGCCTGAAGTCAAGTTTGAAATGAAATAATCGGATAAAAATCAACCAGTCTTGATTCGACTGAAAACCGGTATTATGATGTTTTAACGGGGGTGGGTTGTACTACCAAGGTTAAACCGCTCAGTTTAGGTTTGTGTTTCGCAGGGTACGCAAAAATGGCAAATAAATGCGTCCCTTACTTGCATCGTTTTTAAACTTGCATCTTTGTGACTGGGTCTCTTGGAGACAGGACTGCCGCAAACAAATCGAAGAGAAGCGAAATCAGCTGATCAAAAGCCTTCAGGATTCACTGGCAAAGATCAAGACATTGAGCGGGATGCTGCCCATCTGTGCCTCCTGCAAAAAAATACGGGACGATAAAGGCTACTGGAATCAAATCGAAACGTATATACATAATCATTCGGAGGCGCAATTCAGCCATGGAATCTGCCCGGAATGTGTCAAAAAGCTCTATCCTGATTATGTTTAAACTCGTCCCTAGCTTGAAGATAATCCCTAATGTTGCAACATTGGGGGAATGAGAGGTCTCTATACCTCTCATTTTTTCAAACCCCACAACAATGATGCCATCACTCTATTTTTTTCTAAGCTCCTTCAAAAGCCCTTCTAAATACTTTTGTCGATCCTGAAACATTTTGATGACTTCATCTCTCGCAATGACCCGCACGGGGCTGCCGCTGGCTTTCATTTTAGCCATGACTTTCTTGTCATTGAAC
>CALZJV010000886.1 GCA_945787595.1 uncultured Desulfobacterales bacterium
TCTTAAGCCTGAGTGCCGGGTTCATCACCCATTTCGCTATGCAAAAGCAATGGATCGGCACCAATATCCTGCGCAACCGCAACGCCTCCGTCACCCAAAGTACCTATTCACTCATTCAAAGTGTCTGGCGGGAGCTCAGAGAGAGAGTAAAGGATGTTTCCTGGTTTCGTCCCGTTGAGACGACCGCTGCACCAGTGGCGGTCTGCTGCGATGGTAGCACCACCGTTTTTACCGAAATCCAACCCTCTATTCGTGCCACTGCCGTCCCTGTTCGGACGGATCGCTCCCAGGAGGAGCCGAAGGCGGGAAACTGCGGTTGCGGCGAGAAAACCAATTTTTGGAGTCGCTTGTTTAAGGAATCCTACAGCGCGACCCTGATGGTTATCAAATTCATGGCTTTGGCCTTTTTCCTGGAAGCCTTGATTATTCTTTATATCCCTGCAGAGTGGATTGCCGGCATTATGGGCCGGGGAAATGCTGGGGCCATTATTACGGCAGCATTACTTGGTGTCCCAACCTATACCAGCAATTTGAGCGCCTTGCCGATGGTCAGCGGCCTTTTAGCGCAGGGCATGAGCCCGGCCGCCGCGCTGGCCTTCCTGATCGCCGGTCCGACCACGACGCTGCCGGCCATGGCCGCAGTTTGGTCTCTGGTTACACACCGCGTTTTTGTTTTGTATGTTTCATTTGCACTCGTAGGGGCGATTGTCTTGGGATACTTAAAGTTCATCATTGGATAAGTCCTGCAGTGTCTACCGCTAAAATTAAATCCATTATAGGGGTAAAAAAAAGGTAATACATATGTACGATTCAGCAAAAGCAACGAAGGTTCAGATGCCTCGGCAGAATATTGGAAAATACGATCTCAGAAGACATTCTGGTCCGATTCGATGCGCTTTTATTTACCATAAGTACACCGACCTTTTTGATATTGACGATGTCCCAGAAGAAGAACACAAAAAAACGTCACAAAAAGTGGCTGATACAGTTTTGGCTGATCTGAATGAAAAAATCGATGGATTAAAGTGCAGTTGCTCATCGACACTGGCTGCAAGGCAATATCCGCGTTTAAGACTAAAAATTATCAGATTACCATATAACGACGATCTTTGCCCCTTTTTCCAATTCAAAAAGTTGTTGACAAAAGAATAGCGAAAATTTGCCGAAATATAAAACAAAAAAATCTGAGTGTTTGGTTGTTTAGTATCAGTTGTTTCCTGCATTTGGTCCTACTAACACCAAAATACAAATTCAACCAATCCTCTATGTTTACGACTTATTTGGGTTAGGAAAAGATGAGAAAAAACGGAAAAATAAATTCATATTCCCCGTATCCTTTTCCCAACCAGATCCGTCTAAGTCTTTAACAGTGGATGGGATAAATAATATTAAGGAAAGAAGGTGAGAAAATGACAGATCACAAAACAACTACCAAAGAGAGCTCGGCAAGCGCAGATTTTAAATTTTGTTGTCGTGATAATGAAAAAATGATCAAAATGATGCAAAAATTCTGTGGCAGTGAAGAAGGAACCTTTGATTTTAGAACAATGATGCAAAAGATGTGTTGCACCACCTCGGAGAAGTCAGACAAGTCATAATAAATTCCGGTAATGAATCGGGGTGATTAAGTTGGGCTATTATCCACTGAGTTGGGGTCGGGGCTAAAGAATACATTTTTTAATTTTTTTTCGCAATAGTATTCGATAATTCTCGAAATACAAAACCTTTTAAAATAACACGGAGGCAAAAAATGGACACAATATAAAAGTGAAAATGCCGTGGACTATGTTGTTTCCGCTTACATAGAGGCTGTAAAGCAGGCATAGTTTCTTAATAGGGCGTTTAAGATGGAAAAATTTGAACGCCGGTACGGACTTTTCGCTATGGAGAGGAGGTGATACTATGATTTCAAGACGATACATGCTCAGAGCTGTCGCTCATTGTAGTGAAGGTTGCATGCTTCTGCCCTGAGCATGGCGTTAATGAATGCGAATTTTTAAATATTTATAATGAATTTTATCAAAAAATCATTCAATACCTTTCAAGAATCGTAGGACCCAATGACGCTGAGGATATGGCACAGGATGTTTTCGATAAAATAAGCCGAAACCTGGGCGGATTTAAGAAGAAATCCAAACTTTCAACCTGGATATATCGTATTGCCACAAATACCGCGATCGATCGGTTGCGATCTGCTGCATACAAACATTCAGGAGAACATACCATCTTTGAAGAAGCTAAAGGCCCTGAAGGCAAAAATGAATTATATTTTCACAAACAACCTGCCATTGATCAATCAATCATTCATAAAGAAATGAGTGATTGTATTCGAGAATATATTACCAATCTGGCTCCGGATTACAGGACTGTCATCGTGATGAGTGAGTTGGAAGGAATGTCCAATCAAAAAATTGCTGATGTTCTGGAAATATCTCTGGATAATGTTAAGGTTCGACTTCATCGTGCCAGGGCCAAAATGAGGAAAGCACTTGATAGCGGCTGCGATTTTTACCACAACGAGCAAGATATTCTTGCTTGTGACCGAAAGAAAACTCAAATCTTGCCCAAAACGCCTCGATAAATTCTGAATTTAAATGTGAATCTTCTTTCGAGGTTTTTCAAGGCTCGATTGGAAGTCATGGATTAACTGGTTCTGTTAGCGCAGACTCGGCCACAGCTGATCAGCTCAATGCGTTGAACGCGGTAAAGCTCACAAATGACTATATTGCCCATGAACATGGAAAAGACGGAATGTTTGCGACGTTGTTTTTTGGAGTAATTAATCCATTTAGCGGTATTATGGCGTATATCAATGCAGTACATGAACCTGTGTCAATAGTGGATTCGTCTGGGCTAAGGAAGAGCCTCAAATCCACTGGCCCGGCAGTAGGCATGATGATCAATATGGATTTGCCCACAAAATTCCCAATCCTGTTTCCATCTGAAATAAAATTTGACTCGTCATTATACAATGTGGTATTCATTTGGCCGGGATATTTTTCTTTCTCTATCTGACCAGCAGCGACACTTGATCTACCCAAACGAACCTTTCCTCTCATCTGATTTCGTCTTGTTTCGGTTCCCACATTTTTAAAATTTACTTTTTTTTAAAACTTGGAAAGGAGGTAATATGATTTGAAAGCCTAAATTCTACTCGGTAATAAACCAGTCAACAAATTCACTGTTCTTGAAGAAAGGAGGGTACGGTTATGGCAAAGACTTTCAATCAAATGGTGGCCGAGGCGATGACCGAAGTACCAGTTGTTAACCCGGCAGAAGCCCATCGGCGGATGCAAGAAGATCCGAGGACTTTAGTGATTGATCCACGTGATGCGGCAGATATCCCTGCTACGGGTATCATTCCTGAGGCGATGAACATATCCTACGGCGCGTTGACCTATAAAGCGGATAATGAACTTCCCCCGGAATGGCGTGAACCGGAACTCGAAGACCGCTCTCGGCCCATTATTACGGCTTGCGAAAGTGGGGAACTGGGGGCCCTGGCTGGTAAACTCCTGAAAGATATGGGTTTTTCAAAAGTCTCTATTCTTGAGGGCGGTACCCAGGCCTGGAAAGATGCGGGATTTCCAACCCAGTAAGACACCGGGAAGGCAAACCGACCACAATGGCCGGGCCGTCATGCGCTCGACTCGTTGCGGAACATACATCCGCAACGTCGGGACGACCAAGGCCCGGAGTGGCCACCCCTTTGGAGGTAGCCGTAGATTGGAGTCTCGGTAGGCGCGACTGAAACAGGAGGCGTTATTGCGATTCCATATAATTTACGTTGAATCATAATTAAGCTATTTCCAGTTTGACCATCCAAAGTTCCTGAGTATTTTTCCTCCAACTGTTTCTTTCTGAAAAATTAATGGAGGGCATAAAAATGAAATGTCCGAAGTGTCAAACCGAAAATCGTGAAGGCGTCAAGTTCTGTGAAGAATGTGGGGCCAAATTTGAAATAGAATGCCCCGAGTGCCGGGCTAAAATCCCCGTTGATAAAAAGTTTTGTGGTGAGTGTGGTCACAATCTAAGTCTTCCCTCAGAAGCCCCTCTCAAAGATCTCTCTTTTGATGAAAAGCTAACAAAAATTCAAAGATACCTTCCAAAAGGCCTTACTGAGAAGATTCTGTCTCGACGGGATCGAATCGAAGGTGAGCGTAAACAAGTCACGGTAATGTTCTGCGACATGGAGGGGTTTACGCATCTTGCTGAAAAACTTGGTCCAGAGGAAGCCTACAGCATAATGGATCAGGTTTACGAGCTCCTTATTCACAAAGTCCACGACTATGAAGGCACAGTCAATGAGATGACCGGCGACGGGATAATGGCTCTATTTGGAGCTCCCATTGCTTTGGAAGATGCGCCGCTAAGAGCTATCCGATCTGCTTATTCTATTCATCGTGAGATAGCCAGGTTCAACGATAGAACAAAACAAAAGGAAATTTTTTCCCCGCCTTTTAAAATGCGGATCGGCATTCATACCGGGCCTGTGGTAGTGGGAACTATGGGCAATGACCTCAGGG
>CALZJV010000887.1 GCA_945787595.1 uncultured Desulfobacterales bacterium
TTCCGCTGGCATCGTATGAAAAATTGATCATCCGGCTGATGGACGCACACAATCCACTGGTGCTCGGCACAAGCACCGGTGCATCCGATCTCAATGGTTCACAGACCAATCTGGCCGTTAATCTACTCAATCTTCTTCTCGATCCAAATCTCAGCTTAATTGATTTCTCCAAGCGACACCGGGTTGAAACGGCGGCAAGGCGGTCTGATATCCTGCAATTTTTCTTCTCTTTAAATACCGAAGACGCCGATCTGCTTCTGCTCAATAATGTCGACCCGGCATTTACCCTTCCAAAGAACAGCGGTGTAAAACAGGCCCTGGAAAATAAAGATCTTTTCGTTGTGTGCTTCAGCAATTTTATGAATGAAACCGATGAGATGGCTGATCTTGTCCTGCCGGTCCAAATGCCCCTTGAAGCCTGGGATGAATACGGCGGGAAGCAGATGCTGGTATCTACCTTGCAGCCCGCCATGGGCAAAATGACAAAGGCATCCAATCTGGGGGATGTGATGCTGTTTGCCGGTTTTGACGGTAATCCTCCTGCCAAAAAATACAAGGACTTCCTGATCTCGAGTCTTGCTGAAATGCGCGGTATTGCTGATGAAAACCAATGGGTTGAGACGCTTCAGCAAGGCGGAAATTTTGATCTGACGGTCAAACCCGATAAAAATCGGAAAAGCCCCGATGCAAATGACCTGGCGGACTTACTGACGAAAAATCCTGAACCGCCAAAATCGGATTTAGCATTTGCAGCTATGCCGTCCATCCGCTTCTACGACGGACGGGGTGCTAATAAACCCTGGTTGTGCGAAATTCCGGACCCGCTTTCCCGCATTGCTTGGCAGACGCCAATTATATTGAATCCCAAAACGGCCGGTAAAAAAGGGATCAATCAAGAAGATATCATAGAGCTTCAGACTGAATTCGGCAAGTTGGAAGCAACGGTGTACGTGAGCGAGCTTGTCAATCCCGGACTCGCGATGTCATCATTAAAAAAACAGGCCAGACTCAGAAGTTGGCCAGCACATCCGGTAGTCTCACGCAACATGGCCGAACGTTTGCGCTTTCGGTCCGGCTGGCAGATTTACAAAAACCGACAACGACCAAAAAAACGGATTTGACCATGGGGAATTTCCCTCTGACCCTTCCGTTACCTGAAGGATACGATCCAAAGCGCGATTTTTATCCGCCCCACAACCATGAAAACTACCGCTGGGGAATGGTGGTTGATCTGGACAAGTGCATCGGCTGCGGCGCCTGCGCGGCTGCCTGTTACGCGGAGAATAACATCGGTATTGTCGGAGTGGAGCGTGTGCTCGAAGGGCGCGAAATGGGGTGGATGAGTATTGAACGATACCATTCGGAAGATGACATGGAAAAAGTGACTTTTTTACCCATGATGTGTCAGCACTGTGACAACGCGCCCTGCGAAACGGTTTGCCCGGTGTATGCGCCCCATCATTCTAAGGAAGGGTTGAATAACCAGATTTATAATCGCTGCATTGGTACCCGTTTTTGTGTCCAGAATTGCCCCTATAAAGTGCGTCGCTTCAACTGGTTTGACTGGCAATGGCCCGAACCCATGAACCTGCAGTTGAACCCGGATGTTACCGTTCGCAGCAAAGGGGTCATGGAAAAATGCTCATTTTGCATCCAGCGCATTAAAGCAGCCCACAACGTCGCCAAAAATGAAAAACGTATGATTCGGGATGGTGAAGTCACTCCGGCATGTGTGCAAACCTGCCCGACGCAGGCCCTCGTGTTTGGCAGCTTAATGGACAGGGAAGGCCGGGTACGCAAACTGGTCGATGATGCCCGCGCCTATCAGGCCATTGGCTATGTAAACACCAAGCCGGCGGTAATTTATTTGAAGAAAGTGGTAGTAGAGACGTAAGATCTTCGTTATTAGTTACAAGTTCAGATATCGTTGATTGGTTGATTAGTTGATTGGTTAAGTGGTTGTAAATATGGGTTTATCCCCTATTTGCAAAATAATTGGACACTTCATATTTTAACAATCGTAACATTCTCAAATTATGACTATAATTTACCTAATCAACCATTCAACCAGTAAACTATTCAACCAGGTCTGAAGCTATTGGCCATACGAATTTTTGGCTCCGTTTGCGCAACTATCAAATAACCATTAACAAATAACTGATAACTCTCGCGAAGATATTAGTATTGAATTTGACCTGAATTAGATCAAAATGGATAGGAAAGATTACCATGCCCCGACTGACATACGCGAGTATTGATCAAACCATCCTGGACACCTTAACCCCGCCCAAAAAGTCTTACTGGATTGTTGTATTTCTTTTGTTGATCGGAGCGCTGATTGGGGCTGCCTGCTGGATCTATCAGATCGTCGTCGGTATCGGTGCGGGCGGTCAAAACAACCCGGTCGGGTGGGGAACCTATCTGATTAACTTTGTCTTCTGGGTCGGTATCGCCCATTCCGGAACGTTGATTTCGGCCATTCTGCATCTGTTCAGAGCCGGGTGGCGCAACCC
>CALZJV010000888.1 GCA_945787595.1 uncultured Desulfobacterales bacterium
GCACAATCTCTATATCACTGTCTGTGGTTACGGTGCCAATTAAATTGATCTAATCTTTATAAGTGAATGCGGAAGCATGGGATGGCTTTGAAATAAAGGGATCCTAATTTCTTCTATTACTGACCCCTTACCGGAAATTTTTTTAATCATTCCATCGCCGCCAGGTGGGTTTTCTGCAACAAGTATCTCAATCCCCACTTTCGCCTCTGACTCAAGCGCATCTACGACCTTAAGGTCAAATAGCAGAGTCCTCCGTTCTTTCTTGTAGTTTCTGAGCCTTGATGCAAATATAGTATGCAAACGCGAAGATGACGACAATTAAAGTGGCCAAGGGAGACAGCACGTCATAATGGTCTCAATTTGGGGCGGAGTAACCCAGTAGATAGCCAGCTGGTCTGAGGCCGAAATTAGGGTTTCATTCCGTGCCATGAAAATCGGTGTTGATTGGATTATGTGGATTATACAAGGTGTGTGAGGATAGTAGAATGAGACAACATTATAGTGAATTGTAGTATAAGCATATGTGGGGACTCTAAAACGACTTGAAACATAACGACGGGCTGGGAGAGAGGCCTTTATTGTTTTAAAGGATGTTCTGATGGCCAGAAAACCAAGCTATGAAGAATTGGAACATAGGGTTAGGGAGTTTGAAGAAGAAATCCTTAAGCACGAGCGGATCGAGCACGCCCTTGAGGAGCGTCGTGACTACGCTGAGCATATCGTGGCCGCCGTGCGTGAACCGTTGGTAGTCCTCAATGCCGACTTGCGGGTAGTCTCTGCTAGCCATTCCTTTTATAAGACCTTCGCAGTGAAATCTGAGAAGACCGAGGGACAGTTCGTCTATGACCTGGGCAACGGCCAGTGGAACATCCCAGGGCTGCGGGAACTGCTAGAAGAGATTATACCGAAGAACAACACCATCGAGGGCTTCCAGATAGAGCACGACTTCCCGACCATTGGGCGAAGGATAATGCTACTGAATGCCCGAAGGATTCCCACTGAGGCCGACAAGACCCGGTTGATTCTCCTGGCTATCGAGGACATTACCGAACGTAAACAAGCAGAGGAAAAACTCAACAAAGCTGAATATTTTGAGCGAACCCTAAACGAAGCATTACGCATTGCCTTGGACCCGGGCTCACTCGAAAATCAGTTGGATCGGATACTCGATATGGTCCTGAAAATTCCATTTCTCACCCTACAATCCGAAGGGTGTATCTGTCTGGTCGACAACGACAAGGAAGTGGTGGACGTGAAGGCCCAAGTCGGATCTTGCCCAGAAATATTGTCTGATGATTTACCGCTTCCTGTCGGCAAGTGCGTGTGCGGCCAACCTACCGCCTCAAATGGCATCTTGTCTGCAAACAAAGCCACTGAGCCGAACGGGAAATGTTACGAGTGTGTAGAGTCTCACGGCAGATACTGTTGTCCAATTCGCTCCCACGACAAAATGCACGGGACAATAAATCTAACTGTAAAAGAGGGATACAAAACTGACCATCAGGAGATGGCATTTCTTGCCTCAATAGCCAACACAATCGCTGGTATCATAGAACACAAAACCCTGGAAAGGGAAAAAGATGAACTCCGAGAGCAGCTTATACAATCTGAAAAAGAGGCTGCACTTGGTAGAATGACGGACAATATCGCCCATGAGATCAGAAATCCGCTTACGGCGCTCGGCGGCCTGGCGAGGAGACTGGCGCGTCGAATACCTCAGGAGACTAAAGAGAAGAATTATGTGGAGGTGATTGTTTCAGATGTAATCGATGATTCCTTGAGACTTTTTGAAATCTTATACAAAGATAAAGGTATCAAGGTCCAAATATCGCGTGGAGATTTGCCACAAATAAATATTGATAGAGAGCGCGTTCGAAACATAATTGACCACCTATTATCAAATTCTGCAGATGCGCTCTATAGAGGTGGCCGCATAACGATTATGACTGGGACGGAAGAACTTGAGAGACACGGCTATGTCACTGTGTCAATAACCGATACGGGCACGGGTATTCCGGAGACGGACCAATCTAAACTGTTTGAGCCGATTTTTACAACAAAGGCGATTAATTCTGGCATGGGAGTTGGGCTGGGGTTGCCTATTTGCAAAAAAATCATGGGCGAACACGACGGCTTGTTGAGGATTCAAAGTGAAGTTGAAAAGGGTACGACAGTCAAACTCTTTTTCCCTGATTCCCGTTCGCCTAACTGTAGCACGGTAAATTTGTTCTAAGCCGGAATCGTTTATATATATAAAGGCTTTTTAGATTGCACAGATATTGTAACCTGCTGATAAAAAACAGTTTCAGTTTTCCGATCGCCTTCAAAAGTAAGGAGCTTCGGAAACATTCTTAACATCCTGTAATTTAAGAGGATTAATTGGAGAACAAAATCACCCTGGTAAATGTAGTCGTACAAATAAAATAAAAACCTTGCTCAGTGATTACAAAGGACCAAGAATTCGTCCTAGGCTTGACTTCCAACACATCATGGCATTATTTCGCGCAAGCATTCGCTTAGGGATTCTCGGCAAAGAGCGATTTCAATACTGGAGGCTTTTACTTTGGACGCTTTGTCGGCGTCCAGTAATGTTTCCCCTGGCAGTCACTTT
>CALZJV010000889.1 GCA_945787595.1 uncultured Desulfobacterales bacterium
CAATGCCGAAACGGACACCTATGAAGATCTGATGAAAGCCGGTATAATGGATCCGACCAAAGTGGTCCGGCTCGCATTGCAAAATGCAGCAAGTGTGGCTTCATTAATGCTGACCACCCAGGCCATGGTTGCAGAAAAACCCGAAGAAAAAAAGGAGATGCATCCGGGAGCTCAGGGAATGGGCGGCGAAATGGGAGGAATGATGTAACCCTCCGTCATTCCATAACCTTCTTGAGAAATTCTGCGAGTTCGAGTATACTCGGTTTGCGTTTAACCAGTTTTCTTGAGTGGTCATGATTACCTCCTATTTGGATTCGTTGGGGAATTAATCCAGAAGGTATCTGACCACTCAGCTTTTTCAAGGTGTCAAATCAAGTTCGTCCTGTGGCAGATAAAGCCGTTAGACAAGCCGTTTCGGAGCGGCAAAATACGCCTCAACTGTCAACGTCCAAATATCGCCTACGCCCCTGTGATCCAGTTCCGCATAAGTGCCGTGATGCACGTTGGTGAGTGTGCCGCCGGTAGTCAAAAGGTGTAAAGGTCAATCAGCATAGCCTGATTGCCTTGCTAGTAACGCCCTCTGCCGCGTCTATGTCCCCCTCCTCGTCTATCTCCCTCTCCTCCTCTATCTCTACCTCGACGGTTGTCAGCCTGAGCCCGAGCCTCATTGACGGTAATTGTTCTCCCTTTGAAGGCCTTCCCATTTAAAACTTCGATTGCAGACTGAGCTTCAGCTTTCTCAGGCATTTCCACGAACCCAAAGCCTTTTGATCGACCACTTTGTTCATCCTTGATGACAGTTGCGGACGCGACCTGCCCGAAGGCCTCAAAAGTCTGGCGCAAATCACCTTCGCTGACATTGTATGACAGGTTGCCAATGAAAATGTTCATTTTAATCCCCCTTTTTTAAAACCTAAATCTTTGATGTCTTTTAATACCTGCAATACTTGCCAAAATCGCAGTTTGCGGTTTTACAGGGATTGTCACACATATATCACAAAGTTCTCAGTGCCGTCAAAAGCTGGGAGATATAGAACCAGATCTCTCAACCACCAAACATACAAAAGTGAGCCCCAAATAGATGTCTTTATAAGTAAAGGTTTCCTTCTAAATAAAACTTTACTTCATTGACTTTGCCCAATTCATGCCTATTTTAAAAGTATGGGTTAAGTGTCACACCAACTTCGACACCTATAAAATAAACCATGGGACGGCTTTGAGCCTCCAAAGGTTATACTTTAAAAAAGGGGGTTTGGCACGTGGCACTTAACAGGTTTCTCGGGTGTGCGTGCATCTTTTCTTATGGATTTTAACGGCACCCTTGATTCCACCCATCTTTTAAGCCCCATTAAGGGCCTCCTGTGAAGAGACTACTCAAAATTCCTTAACTATTCTCCCAAATATGATGGGGATGTTCTGGCGGGAGGGGGGCGACCCTTCATATCTCTATTGGATACCACCAAGATTATCTTACCGCATCATTTAATCTTAACCAATTAGAGCCGTTCACCAAGACAAAGTTATCTCTACTCCTTTTACATTGGAGGATGTTCCCTTGAGGAAAATACTCAAATGTTGCCTGCGTTGCTTCTGATAGAATGAATGTGATCTGTCTTGAGCTTCAAATGCTATTTGGTTCATATACACAATAAAATGGGGGGGTATCAAATGAAACCAGAAACTGCAGGGAAAATTAAGTTTTCAGTTTGGGGCCTTATTTGCGGGGCAGTCATCGCAATTATCATCGGCTTTGCGGGGCAGTCATCGCAATTATCATCGGCTTTGCCTGGGGGGGGTGGACAACCTTCAGGACTACCCAAAAGATGTCCGAAGAGGCGGTCTTGGCGAGTCAGGCGGCGATCTGCGTTGCCCAATTTATGAAGGAACCGAATCATAAGGATAAACTTAAAGAATTAGGGGAATTAAATTCATGGAAGAGGGCTGAATTCATTGAAAAAGGGGGCTGGGATAAAATGCCCGGGCAAGAAAAGGCTGGCTATCTTGTAGCCCGAGCATGCGCCGATGGACTTGAACTTCTTTTCGAAAAATGAGATAAATGAAATAGCTGTTAAAGGTGATTCATAATTTATTTTATGGGGGTCACCTTTTTTTCCTGATGATCTTCTTTCATAGATCTGCGTTACCGACCCAGCCCACCAGCCCTTAATTACGTCTCGGCTTACCCGTACCTTACCGACTGAGGCAGGATTCAAACCATTATTCGTTAGTTTTTTCCAAAACTTCTTTTTCAAGTTGCTTAATTTCTCGTTCCAATTCGTTGTAAGTCGGTTTTTCTGCGATGACGTGCCATGCATTTTTAAAATTTATGGCATGTCAATAAGATTTCCGGCCAAGTCACTGCCTGCAAAACCGTCTCACTTTTTAAATTAATTTGGCGGGAATCAGGATGGATGTTTTGTAAAGTCCCGCATGGCCTTCATAATATCTTGGATCGCCTCGTGCATAATCCTGCATAGTCCTTTGCATTTTCCCTGGTTAACACTTCATTTCTGCAAGCGATCCGAATCCAGCCCGACTTAAAGAATATAAAGTTCGCATATTCTACGGTAATGATAACCGTATATCGATAGCGTTATCGCCACTGATATCTGTTTGGGTTTGCAGATCAGGGTCCAGAGTATCAGTTGCCAGTAATGAAAACGCTCCTTCCCCAAAACTCCGAGCCGGAAAGCGGATCGAAAAAATGAAAGGAACCGCTGAATATTTATCGGTTGGTTGATTTCAGGCGCCTTCAGTTCTTTCAGTAAAGTTCTGACCCGCCGGTAGTAGTTTTTAGGAGAATAAATCTGTTTCATTATCGATTGATACCCGTCCAAAAGCCTGTCTATGCCCATTCGGGGAATGATATTGGTGGTGCCATCAACATTATCGCCGGAAAAGGTATTGACAACCCGACTTTCCCTTTGAAGCCGGTCAAAGAGACGTGTTCCCGGAGGAGCCTGGAGCATTCCAACCATTGCGGTTACGATGCCGCTTTTCTGAATGAAATCGATCTGCCGCTGGAAAATAGAAGGCATATCGCTGTCAAAGCCCACA
>CALZJV010000890.1 GCA_945787595.1 uncultured Desulfobacterales bacterium
CCTGACACCCGACACCTGAACACTGCTGGCAAATGTAATCACCCATATCACCCCTCAGGGGTGGACCAAAGCCGGGCCCTCTGGACCCGGATCTTTACTATGATCTTTTGAATACCCCGCCCGCTTGCGGCGGGAAGCTTCATTCTAAATTTTTTCTATTTCCACATAACAAATAATCCTTGACATGTCGCAGTTTACGTATAAAATATACGTAAACTTAAAAAGGGAAACACATATGAAGACAGCCAGTGTTGGAGAAATTCAAAAAAACTTTAGTAGGATTCTAAAAGAGATAAAAACCGGGGAAGAAATAGCGGTTACAAGGAGAGGTAAACCGGTCGCGAAAATAACCGCTTTAGGTCCCAAAAAAGATATAGACTGGCCTGATTTCTACCATGAGGCTATTGAGTTAAAAGGTAAACCTGCTAGCGAGATCGTTATTGAAGGCAGAGAGGATAGATTTTAAGTGGTTTACGTGGATACCAGTGTAATCGTTAAACTGTATATCAAAGAAGATTATTCTCGGGATACCTCCAATTGGTTGAAGGAGAACAATGAAGCCATTCCATTGACGAGTTTTCATGAACTGGAACTGATCAATGCCATCCATTTAAAACAATTCAGGACTGAAATTACCCTGGATGAAACCCGTCTGATAATGTCAAGGTTGGAAGAACACGAAAAAAGTGGAATATATTATCGACCTCAATTAGATTGGTCTGCAATATTTATCCATGCCATTGATTTGTCAACAAAACACTTGGCAGGCATTGGCGCGAGATTATTGGACATCCTTCACGTTGCTTCAGCTTTATCTATTAACGCCGATCGGCTTCTGACGTTGGATGACAGACAAACGAAGTTGGCCGTTCTTGCCGGGTTGAAAATAGAAAATATTAAAAAAATGAATGAACCTTTGCCGGCACAATAAAGCCATTTTATGCAGGCTGATGCGACAAAAAAATATAATGCATAGCGCGGACGATCAGCTTCGGCGAAATTTCCGAATCGAAGCACTTAGTAAAGGATAAAAAATAGATGATTCTTCAGAACAAAATAAACTTAATCACCTATCCGGACAGCATGGGCAGCAATCTACTCGAGCTTCATTACGTCTTGCGCCGCTATTTGACGCAAACGATCGGCGGCGTTCACCTGTTGCCTTTCTATCCCTCGTCGTCCGACCGCGGCTTTTCACCGTTGACCTATGACGAGGTCGACCCGGCCTTCGGCACCTGGGAAGATATTGAAATAATCGGCAGGGACTATGATTTAACCTTCGATTTCATGGTGAACCACATATCCCGCCAGTCCGTCTTTTTCCAGGATTATCTAAAAAAAGGCCCGGACTCCGAATATGCGGACATGTTTATGCCTTTTAGCAAATTGAGCCCAACAGGAGAAATCAGCGAAGAAGACCTGGCCAAAGTCTACACGCGTAAACCGCGGTCGCCGTATACTGTCATCGAGCGCGCGGATGGATCCCGGGAAAAGATATGGTGCACCTTTGACTACGAACAAATAGATCTGGACCTGCGTTCGCCGGTCACCCGGGAGATGATCCGCAAATTTCTGATACGTCTCGCGCGTACCAACGCCAAAATGATCCGCATGGACGCCATTGCGTATACAACCCATCGGTTGGGAACCAATTGTTTCTTTCTTGAACCGGATATATGGGAATTACTTGAATGGCTTAAAGAATATGTGACCCCTTTTGACACGGTGATGCTGCCGGAAGTGCACCCATGCTGGTGCTGCACACCCTTTACCATCACACTAGTGAGCGCTTGTGCCACTGGCTTCAAATCTGTCCACGTCAACAGTTAACCACACTTGACACTCACGACGGTATGGGGGTTATCGACGTGCAAGATCTGCTGACACCTGAAGAAATTAAAAGAACCCTCAAAGGGCTAGATGAAAAAGGGTCCAATACACGCCAGCTATACTCCGGTCCTGAATATCAGAACCTGGATATCTACCAGGCCAACTGCACCTATTATTCCGCCCTGGAGTGCAACGACGACTCGTATATTGCCGCCCGAACGATTCAATTTTTTGCGCCGGGGATTCCTCAGGTGTACTACGTTGGTCTGCTGGCGGGTGAGAACGACATCGAGTTGGTGGAGCGTACCAAAAACGGCCGGGACATCAACCGCCACAATTACAGCCTGGATGAAATTAAGGTGGAAATTCAAAAGCCAGTGGTGCAACGGTTATTGAGCTTAATGGAATTTCGCAACACCTATCCGGCCTTTAGCGGCCAGTTTGTGATCGCCGAGGCGCCGGATGACCAGTTGAAACTGACGTGGTCACAGGCCCCCTACCATACTACCGCTCATATTGATCTGAAGAGTTACAGCGTCCGGATCGAATATTACGACAGGGATCAGCGCAAGACAAAAACATTTACTGCATGACGCCTGGTATACGGTCAAATCTGACGCTTAGTGGTTGTGCTAAGTGGTAGTCATAGCTATCTTCTGAATNNNNCAGCGCAAGACAAAAACATTTACTGCATGACGCCTGGTATACGGTCAAATCTGACGCTTAGTGGTTGTGCTAAGTGGTAGTCATAGCTATCTTCTGAATATCATCTAACTCTTCCTCACTTTCTAACTCGACAAACATAGTAGATCGTGTTCCGCGCCCCTTTTCAGATTTGACTTCAAAGACTCCGCCTAAATACCGTATTCGTTCCCGTATGCTAAACAGACCATATCTATAGGAGTCGAGCATCATTAGCTCTAAATGTGCATCGTCAAAGCCGACTCCCTCATCGATGATATCAATATTTAGGGCTTGCAGCTTTTCTTGATAATCTTTTAGCACCCCTTCATAGCGTAAGCGCTGGGTGATTTCTTCTTTCAATTGATTGTTGGTCTCCCCCAATTCCGCGGGGCGCTGCTTTACTTTGTCTTCCAACTCTTCGTTCAGCCTTTGCAAAGCCTCTTCAGCCAGCCTTCGATAGGCGCAACGGCCAAAGTCCATTCGGCATTGGGAACTTCAATCAGATGGTCAACTGGTTCTAAAATATTCAGTTCCCCCGTCTGGCCAGGTGCTGGTACCGAGCGCGCAAACACGTGCTTCGCCCCAGTGTCGGGGTGTATTCGGTAGAGCCCATAGGCATAGCCCCCGGTAATGAGGCGATCAAGATTGGCCGCCTCAAGCAAGTCGTCAAAACAA
>CALZJV010000891.1 GCA_945787595.1 uncultured Desulfobacterales bacterium
GTCATCTGGTCCATGCCTTCTGTTTAGAAAGGAGAAAAAAGCTATCATGAATCTCGCTGTGCCCAAAGAAGTTCATCCGGGGGAAGTCCGGGTGGCCATGATTCCGGAACACGTTGCCAGGCTGGTGAAAGACGGGGCCGAGGTTGCAATCGAATCAGGAGTGGGGCAACCGCTTAGGATTGCCGATCAAAAATACACCGAAGCCGGCGCTTCTGTCGTGGCGAACCATAACCAGCTGATTCAAAATGCCGATGTGGTGCTGCGCATTCGCAAGCCCCTCACAGAGGAAGTTGAGCGAATGAAATCGGGCTGTATTTATATCAGTCTGTTGGATCCTTTCAATGAACGCGAACTCATTGACATGTTCGTGGCGAAGAATATCAGTGCCATCAGCATGGAGATGATCCCCCGAATAACCCGTGCCCAAAAAATGGACGTATTAAGCTCCCAGGCTAATCTGGCCGGATATGTGGCGGTTATCCTGGCGGCTGAACGGCTAGATAAAATTCTTCCAATGATGATGACGCCGGCAGGAACCATCGCACCTGCACGCGCGTTCATCATCGGGGTCGGCGTCGCCGGATTGCAGGCAATTGCCACTGCCAAACGTCTGGGGGCTCGGGTAGAAGCCTTTGACACCCGTCCGGTGGTGGAAGAGCAGGTAAAATCCCTGGGGGCGCGGTTTGTCAAAATCGACCTGGGAGAAACCGGCCAGACCAAGGACGGCTATGCCAAAGCGCTGACCGAAGACCAACTCCAAAAACAGCGCGAAGGCATGGCGAAGGTCTGTGCTGTATCCGATATTGTCATTACCACCGCTCAGTTGTTTGGTCGCAAATCACCGGTAATTGTCACAGAAGATATGGTTCGCGGCATGTCAAAAGGTTCAGTCATCGTCGACATGGCCGTAGAGGGCGGAGGGAATGTGGCCGGTTCTCAGATTGATAGAGAGATTGAGGTGGACGGTGTACGGATCATCGGGTTGGCAAATTTGCCGGGCAGAGTCACGGTTCACGCCAGCCAGATGTTTTCCTCGAATCTTTATAACCTGGTGGAAGAATTCTGGGACGCTGAAGAAAAACGGTTTGATTTAAACTTTGAAGACGAGATTGTTAAAGGATGTGTGATTACCCACCAGGGAGAAATCGTAAATGAGATGATTGCGAAGCACTATAGTGTTTAAATTGTCAAATTCTAGCTTTTCACGTTATCAGAGTAAAATATTTTAACCGAATTTCAAACGGTTGTAATTTAAATGAGAAAATGAGCTAAAATTTAAAATGAGCTAAAATTTTGGTATTCTGTCTATTTTATAAAAAGAGATAGAGCGTAGCGTTTCCTTAATTTTAGGCATTTTAGACAATTTAGTTCATTTTAGGCATTTGTTTAACTAAAGGAGCAATCCCATGTCTATCGGTCTTTTATTTTTTGTCTTTGTGCTGGCCATCTTTCTGGGTGTGGAGCTCATCAGCAAGGTGCCGTCCCAATTGCACACACCGCTGATGTCGGGGACCAACGCGATTTCAGGCATTACCATTGTGGGAGCGCTGACCGCGGCGGGCAGTGGTGCGGATCTGCTGGGTTCCATTCTGGGAACGATAGCGGTCATTTTTGCCACCATCAACGTAGTTGGAGGCTATTTGGTTACCAACCGCATGCTGGCGATGTTCAAACGTAAAAGCGGGGAAGATAAATGACGGATTACACCCAATGGGTGATTACCGGCCTGGTGATTGGCGCACTCATCGGTCTGATTGCCGCCCGCACTGTCAAGATGACATCCATGCCCCAGATGGTGGCGCTGTTAAACGGTTTCGGAGGCATCGCAAGTTTGCTGGTGGGATGGGAAAATTTTCACAGTCAACCCGACAGCAATCTCCACGTAAGGGTAGCCGTGCTGCTGGCTGTACTGATCGGCGGGGTTGCTTTTTCGGGAAGCCTTGTCGCCTATGGCAAATTGGCCGGAAAAATATCAGGAAAACCCATCCTGATCAAACGGCAGGCATTGATCAACATTCTGCTGCTTGTGGCCGTATTGATCTGCAGCCTCTTTTTGATCTACAAGCCCAGTGGAATTTTCCCGTATGTGGTATTTCTGCTTATCGTGATCTTATCCCTGTCACTCGGCGTATTCAGTGTCACGCCCATCGGCGGGGCGGATATGCCCGTCGTTATCGCCCTTTTAAATAGTTATTCCGGACTGGCTGCAAGTGCCGCCGGATTTATGCTTTTAAACAACGTATTGATCGTAGCCGGTTCACTAGTCGGCGCAAGCGGTCTCATTCTGACCGGCATTATGTGCAAAGCCATGAATCGTTCACTCGGCAACGTTCTGTTTAGCGGCTTCGCAGCCGGTCCCGGCCAAGCAGTATCCACAACTGTCCAGGGTGAGCCCAACCCTATCTCGGCCGAAGATGCTTATTATATTCTGGAGGCAGCCGGTTCGGTGGTTATCGTCCCGGGATATGGCATGGCCGTAGCCCAGGCCCAGCATGCCGTCAGGGAACTGGGTGAAATACTCGAAAATAACGGTGCTGAAGTCCGTTATGCCATCCATCCCGTTGCCGGCCGCATGCCAGGTCACATGAATGTGCTGCTGGCCGAAGCCAACGTGCTCTATGAGCAGCTGGCTGAAATGGACGATATCAACCCCATTATGGAAACGGTCGATGTATGCATTGTCATCGGGGCCAATGACGTTGTCAATCCTGCCGCCAGAGAGATCGAGTCGAGCCCGATTTACGGCATGCCGGTTATTGATGTGGACAAGGCCAAAACTGTCCTGGTAATGAAACGATCCATGGCTGCCGGCTTTGCCGGCGTTGACAATCCGCTTTTTGTTAAAGAAAATACCCGGATGCTTTTCGGGGACGCCAAGGCAACGGTCCAAAAACTGGTTGCGGAGTTTAAAGAAAACTGAATCTCGCTACTTGATGCTTGATGCTTGATGCTGGTTGATAGCGGATAGTCACGGCCAGTGGAAGTAACAAGTCCATAGCTCAAAGTGAAGGCAAGTTATAGAGTATCGTGTATAGGAAATAGGGAATTGCTATTGTGAAGGATAAAATAGAACACATCGCTAGAAAAATTAAGGAAGGCGGCAAAAATGTATTTTTTACCGGCGCCGGCATATCCACCGAAAGCGGTATTTCCGACTACCGCAGCCAGGGCGGCATCTGGGA
>CALZJV010000892.1 GCA_945787595.1 uncultured Desulfobacterales bacterium
CAGGGCCGACAGCGAGGACGGTTTTTCATTTACGGTTCATCCCAAACCCTTTCTGATACCTTCAACGGACAATGTTTTTGCCGAATATGAAGCGTTCGGGGTCGAAGACATGAGGATTTCCCGGGTAGAAAACGAGTACCTGCTGACCTATAGCGCCTATTCCCGTCACGGCGTTCGGATTGCCCTGGCGCGCACCCGGGATTTTGAAAAAGTGGAACGTATTGCGCTGATCACCCAGGCCGACCTCCGCAACGTGGTCCTTTTCCCTGAAAAGTTCGGCGATCGATATGTGCGTTTGGACCGACCACATTCCGAAATTTCGCCCTGGTCGATCTGGATTTCCTATTCTCCCGACCTGGTGCACTGGGGCGATTCCCGGGTGATCATGAAGCCGGTGGCCTATCACTGGGATGAAATGAAAATCGGACCCGGCGCACCGCCATTTAAAACCGACAAAGGCTGGCTTCATATTTACCATGGCGTTTTTAAGACGATGTCCGGAACAGTGTATCGACTTGGCGCGGCCCTGCATGACCTCGATGATCCGGCCAACATCATCGGCGTTTCCGATCAGTGGATATTGCAGCCGGAGGATCCTTGGGAGCTAACTGGCTATGTCCCCAATGTTGTCTTTACCTGCGGCGCGGTTCCGGAGGACGACGGTACTGTAAAAATATACTGGGGCGGCGCCGATACGGTCATGTGCGCCGGTACGGCCGTGATCGCTGAATTGACAGAACTCTGCCTTTCGGCTTCCCGGCCTCCGCTGTAAATCATCATGGCCGGATGATCGCAGACCGGAAAATCGACTTCAAAAATAAGCTGGAATTGAAAATCTGTCCTGATGAACAGACTTTCGATGCAGTGTATTAAATACTAATCGACACTATGGACACAATGATATGGAACCTAAACAGCGTCAAAGGCCGAAAGTTGAAAGAAAAGCAATTAAGATCCTAGGGGATACATCACGGGTAATCACCCTTCTTCATCTTCCCGGTGACAGGCATCGCGTATCTAAAATAATTCAGCGGATAATGAGCCTGTCTGAAACAGTGACCCAAAATTTAATTACTCAAATAATGATTGACTTTGCCGGACGACACGAAGACATCGAACACATTTTTGAGCGGCATCTAAATGAGGTGAAAGGTTATCTTCCCCGGGATGCAATGCTCAGCGATGTTCAAAGGGCCCTCATCGGAGCTTACTTTACAAAGGAGTACGCTATTGAATCGGCCGCCCTATTCAACCCTTCCCTCGTCCCCCATCCTGATCAAAGCCATCTGAAAGAAGGCAGCTTGCGCTTCGTCATGAGTCTGCGGGCAACCGGCGAAGGCCATGTTTCATCAATTGTCTTTCGCAGCGGCGTCCTTGACCGGCACAATACGTTCCTTTTCGACCCGATCAGTGATTTTGTGGAAACACCGGATCTCCATTTAGACCCGGTTTACAAGCGCAATCCTTTCTACCTCAAGCTGAACGAGATGGGGGCCGGCAATGAGATCACCGCCCATATTCTCAACCTGCGGGAAGATTTTACTTATAATGAATTAATCGAGAAAATTGAAATACTTCGCGCAAAACCGCAATTTTCGGAAGCGCGCCAAAACAAAACCTTCAAGGCCATGCGCTGGCTGGCGGATTCCAATTATGAGGTGAGTTTCCACGCCGATCATAGCATATCCGAACGAGTGATCTTTCCCGTTTCGAAAAACGAAAGCAGGGGCATTGAAGATGCCCGGTTCGTTCAATTTTTCAATGACAACGGTGAGGTTGCCTATTACGCGACCTATACCGCCTATAACAACACGATTTTACCGCAGTTGATCGAAACAAAGGATTTTATCAAATTCAACATTTTAACGCTCAATGGCAAAGCCGTACAAAACAAGGGCATGGCGCTTTTCCCGCGCAAAATTGGCGGCCGCTATGCCATGCTCTCGCGCCAGGATGGTGAAAATAATCATATCATGTTCTCAGACAATATCCATTTCTGGCAAGAGTCCCAAATCATCCAGGAGCCTGAATACCCATGGGAATTCATTCAAATCGGCAACTGTGGTTCACCCCTCGAAACCAATGAAGGCTGGATTGTGCTCACCCATGGCGTCGGGCCCATGCGCAAGTATTGCATCGGCGCCATACTGCTTGATCTTGAAAATCCAACAAAAATCATCGCCCGCCTGGATGAGCCGTTGCTTGCCCCGCATGAGAAAGAGCGCGAGGGATATGTTCCCAATGTCGTTTATTCCTGCGGCGCGCTAATTCATAACAACGTGTTGGTCATTCCCTACGCCATGTCCGATATCAATTCCGGTATAGCAGTTGTTGAAGTCAGAGAATTGATTAACTGTATGCATGCGGTAGCTTAATGCTTTAAATTTTGCCATTTTCGAGGAGCTCCAAGGGAAAAGGGTCGCACAGGAAGGATTAAGATCCGTTTTGAGATGGAGAAAAGAGCGTTCAAAGTGTTAACATTTCTATATGGCGAAGATTTTTTTCTTAGACGCATTAGTTCCAGATCATATTCAGAAGTTAAATGGCAAACGTAATAACTGTTAACCGAATCAGAAAATTTCGGATCTAAATTTTGACAGTAAGAGCACCATAATCCGTTATCGCATCATACGGCTATGGCAGGCAAATAAGCCTGCAGAAAGGAGGCAATCATGGAAATGAAAAAAGTGCTGGCAGGATGGAGCAAGATCTGCCCCGGCTGCAACATCGGGCGCAAATATCCGGATTCATTTATCGGCAAGAAAGTGAGAAATCACTGGGAAAAAGGTTGGTTGGCGGATTATTTGGTTGACATAGAAGTTACCGGAGATGCGGCGCCTTCCCGACCGAGGAGGAACATGCAATGCCAAAGGAATACTACCTCGTATTGGGCATCAGCAGAGGGGCCGATTTAAACAAAATCAAGAAGGTCCACAGAAGGGTTGTAAAGAAGCACCATCCCGATGTTTTCGCGTAGTTATGTGGCGCTGTCAAATTACAAAGTTAGAGATCTGAGAAATGGAATGGACTGAAGCATTCAAGGTTGTATTCGCAATGGTCGCCTCGGTGGGCGGCGCCAGCGCGATCATTTTGATCCTGTCCTCATGGCTCGTCAAAGTCTGGGGGCAGCGTATTCTCTCTAGAGAGCGGGCCGAACTGCACCGCCTCGCCAAACAGCATGAGATAAGCTTCTCTCAGCTTCACGTTGAGCGCGCTCATGTCATCAAAGATCTGTACGAGAAGCTGGTTGATCTCTACGACTCGATACAATCTTTGCTGAATTACTTCCAGGGCGCCGACGAACCGAGTCTCGACGAGAAGGCACAAGTCTTCCGTGACGCACACAACGAGTTCATCCGTGCTGTGGCCCGTAACAAGATCTACTTTGGGAAGGACACCTGCGAGATCATGGATCGACTCTTTTTCTCCTCTCGCGACACGTACATCGACAAAACGACGTATCCAATAGATCCAAGGCATCCAGAACTCCACGCAGTCAAAGGTCTCTATCAGGAACGAACCGAAATGTGGGAGAAGGCCAGAGAAGCCTTCAAGAAGGATATCATCTCTCTGAAAGAGAGACTGGAAAAGGAGTTCCGTTCACTGCTAGGCGTGGAGCATTGACTTCCAACAACTGGTTCGAACGTGACTCATGTGAGGCCGTCCTAACTCTTCCGCCGTAGAGGCTCTCAATCCACCGCAGTGCCTTTGGTTCGCTGACCTCGCCAAGGTAATGCTGGGTAGCGGCCAAATTGGAGTGCAGTAGGGTCACCTCGCTCACAATTTCAATAAGGTCGGCCAAATTCGGTGTATTGCTCGGGACAAAGAGCCTTTTATGCGAACCCCCGAACATTCAGATCCACACGGTTTCCAATTCGGAAAGAATGGCGGCCGTTAATGGCGGCAGGGATAAAAAAACCTAATTGCCTCCAAATATGTGCAGAAAGGAGTCTCAAGTTATGAACGTTCTCCTGATTTATCCAAAATTTCCGGATACTTTCTGGTCTTTCACCTACGCTTTAAGTTTTATCGGAAAGAAAGCGGCCTTCCCGCCGCTTGGCCTGCTCACCGTTGCAACCCTGTTACCAGAGGAATGGCCGAAGCGTCTTGTGGACGTAAATGTGGATAGCCTTACGGATAAAGACCTTTTATGGGCGGATATGGCTTTTATCGGAGGCATGGCGGTTCAGCGGAAATCGGCCGAACAAATCATTGCCCGTTGTAACGCTTCGAATTTAAAGGTCGTTGCCGGGGGGCCGCTTTTTACTTCTGAACCCGATGAATTCAAGCAGGTGGATCATCTCGTGCTCGACGAAGCGGAGCTCACACTGCCGTTTACAGGGCCTCATGTTTCTGCGATCTTGGCGACACCCCGGCTCCCTCCTGGGATCTTGCAAAAATGAAACGATATGCGTCCATGAGCATTCAGTTTTCCAGGGGATGCCCGTTCAACTGCGAATTCTGCAATGTGACGGCTTTATTCGGCCACCGGTCGCGCTTAAAAACACATCAGCAAATCATTTGGGAACTGGACCGTATTTATGCTTCCGGCTGGCGCGGCAGTATATTTTTTGTTGACGACAATTTTATTGGAAATACGAGGTACCTTAAAACACATTTACTTCCCGCCCTGATCGAATGGCGCAAAGATAAAAAGGGATGTGTTTTTTTCACGGAAGCCTCCATCAATCTCGCCGATGACCCTGAACTCCTGGACATGATGGTAACGGCCGGATTCGATTCCGTTTTTATCGGCATCGAGTCGCCCGATGAGGTCAGCCTTACCGAATGTCATAAAACCCAGAATAAAAACCGGGATCTCCTTGAAAGTGTCAAGATTATCCACCGTTCAGGGTTGCAGGTGATGGGCGGCTTTATTGTGGGCTTTGACAGCGATATGCCTTCTATTTTCCAGCGGCAGATCGATTTCATTCAGAAAAGCGGCATCGTAACCGCAATGGTTGGAATGCTCCAGGC
>CALZJV010000893.1 GCA_945787595.1 uncultured Desulfobacterales bacterium
CAATTTGAGGTGAATACATGCGTAAATCCGAAAACCAACAGATCATCATTAGCGGCGTTGGCGGCCAGGGAGTATTGTTTGTGACTCGCCTTTTGGCCGAAGCAGCCATCAATAAGGGGCTTGCTGTGTTTACTTCTGAAACCCACGGGATGGCCCAGAGGGGAGGGACGGTGTTGTCGCATTGCAAGGTGGGGGATTTCTCGAGTCCCTTGATTCGTCCCGCGCAAGCGGATGGGTTGCTGGCGTTGAGGGCCGAAAATTTGGTCCAGCATGGAGCATTTTTAAAAGATGGCGGCTGGGTGATTATCAACGGTGAAAATAAAAGTAAAAATGATAATTACCTGTCGCTGGATGCCATCGATGCGGATACACTGGCCCAGGAAATCGGCAACCTGAAAGCCGTGAATCTTATCGTCCTCGGATTTGCGCTGGCTATGGCTGAAAAGAAAGGCGAAAGCCAAAACACACTATTTTGCTCACTAGTAGAGATAAAAACAGTTTTGGAAGATCGGTTCGGCAAGAAAAAAGAGATGCTAAAGGCATCCCTTGAGGCGCTTGAAGCGGGGTATAACGCTAAGGAGCAGTAGAAATGAATAATTAGGCACGACGCCATGCAGAGATTCGATTAGGAGTTCTCTGCCACCTTCCGAAATTTTATATTTCATATGGACATCCTAAACAGAAACAGACCCACCAAATTTTATATTTAGCCGAAGTTTACTATAAATTGAGGCTTAAAAAAGTGTATATTCGCCCTGGCTAATCTACAAAATCATATGCACCAATTGATTCGGCAGAATTGGAAGCGCGTGGAAACTCGAATGGACGATATGATATCACAACAATTTTTTAGGCTTTAAAATCTTTGCTTTGTTTACAGTATCTGGAATTTTGGAAAGCTCAATATTTGTAAGATACGTTGGAGATACCAGTAACGTCGAAATTAACCGGCGGCATAAAGCGGAGTGAGCGGTAGTGAAACTCCGCTTCAAGCCGTCCGAGTTAAATTGCCTTGTAATGTTGTTTTCTCTATTGCTTGTGCTCTGGATAGTAAGATAACAGGGCCTCAATGCTTTCCTTTAGGTTTTTCGCGTATTTCACATCAGCATTTTGCTTGGCCTTCATTGCTGCAATAATTACCGCATGGTGCTTTAATAAACGTTCAGCATAGTCTTTTTGACTCGGTTTGATCCGTTGCGTCAAAAAGTAGTCACTGATTGTAGAGATGATCTTTTGGGCATGTTTTTCCTTATTCATCACCCAACGAACCAATTGGTTTTGAGATTGCGCATCGGACTTGCCTGCCAACTCAACAATCAACTTAACTGACTTTTCTACGGTAGCGGTATCTTCAAGCATCGATTGAACTCGCGCGTGGTCATCATAGATCCCACATGGGATCTGGCAGTGAGCATGCGCTGGTTGCGGTAAAAGCAGAACAGATCCGAATACAATGAAGGTAATTAACAACATTACTTTTCTAAAGTTTTTCATCATTGGTTCCTCCGTTGTTTGATTTAAAATAGAGAAAGTGACCATAACAGTCATGAAACACATAACAAGTGATTATACGGATCTGGATATTATCACCTATGTAATGTAATCCGTCTTTAAATGCCATGTGTTATCGTACTAAAAAACTAAATACCGCTAAAGGTCAGATATATTGCGAATACATGGACAATCAGCAAACTACAGATACTACATGGACAATCAGCAAACTACAGATACGTAGATGAAAGTCCAAAAATTTAAATCCACATGAAACTTGGGCTTTCTTGCCATTTATGAATTCGTTATAAATTCAGATAGAAAAACGATATCACAACGCCTTCTCACATTCTTTATCTGGTTTGAGGTTCATATTCAACCATCTTTGAACTCAACAAATGGTTTAAACATCTGAACCGTGCGTTGAGCATCGCAGTGTGTGGATTGTACTTTCAAATTCACCAGAAATTTGAATCACGATATTTTGGGTTTGACCGACAAACCTACAATTCCCGGCCATTGTAGGTTTCCCCTGGCCAATCTAAATAAAGGGCCAAGTTTATATTTCGTGCCATGATATTTTAATCAAGCTACCCAAGTCTCACCTCAAGAAGACAGAAGATTAAATATTTTCATTTGATTGCATCAATTCTCGGATGAGGCAGTCATAACTGATTCGTTAAACTGTTTATAAACTGAATTTATACACTCACTTTTTTTTGAAGTAGCTTTGAAAAATCGTAGGTTCCGAGCCCCCGCTTCTTGGCCAATTTGATATGCCCA
>CALZJV010000894.1 GCA_945787595.1 uncultured Desulfobacterales bacterium
GATGCGGAAAACCTCAGGCAGCATGCTATTGGTGATTTCATCACTCCAAGTTTCGGCAAATACCACGGGGATGCCTCGATTGTGGGCAACTTGGCCCGCCGCCACACCCACCGAGCTGTGATAGCCCCCACCGACAGCCACGACGTTGTCCTGGCTGATGAGCTTTTCCATCACGGCGGTGCCCTTTTCCGGCAGGCCTTCGGTGTCGCCAATGATAAGTTTGACTTGGCAGCCGAGTATACCGCCCTTGGAATTGACCTCATCAACAGCGATGTTCATCGCATCACGCATGGCTTCACCCCCTGTGACCGAGCCTGGAGCCGAAAGCGGAGCCAGACCGCCAATCTTGATGGGGCACTCCGCAGCTAAGGCGCTGCCACCCCAGAGGATGAAAATCGCAACAGATACCATGACCAATAAACACAACATCTTGATTCTTTTCATCTTACTTTTCCTCCTTTCAGGTTGTGGGGTTGTTGATTGCAGACTAGAACCACGGGAACTCTGGGACTCATCGTCTGTCATAGAATACTTAGGCGCTTAGTGGCTCACTATCGACAATTTGTTGTCGATGCTGACTAATTTTTTTGCATTATAGTGCTATAAATGATCTAAAATTCAAAATGACTAAAATGATCTAAAATTATGGAATACTTTCATTTAAAATGGATAGAATACATTAAATTTAGGCATTTTAGGCAATTTAGGCATTGGTCCGTCAGGATTCGATTTGATCACTGTCCCGAAGGGGCCACTTTCTCCAAGCGCAGTCTGGGTAAATGCATAGACCCTTACATGCCTTCTACTTCTATTTCCATCTTTTCAAACAGCGTTTCAACCCGTTTCAATTTCATGACGGCCTCATCTCCCAATGACTTCACAACCTCCGTAAGGAGCGTCTCGACATAGATAACCGCTGAAGTTAAGGGATTAAAGAAATAAGGCCCTTTGCCGGAAGCGATGAGAGTGTGATGCGTTTCAGCTGCCAGTGGTGATGAATACGTGTCAGTGATTGTCACAAGATCCGTTCCCTGCCGTTTCACTTCACGACAGGCGACAACGGTATCCTTCGTATAGGGTCGAACACTGATGGCAACCAGCAAATCTCCCCGCTTTAAGGGAGCCAAATCCTCTGCCAAGGAGTGGCCCGGTTTTCCATTCTTGGTGCACGACCTGTTGCAGCGATGAATCATTGGTTTCGGTCCCTGAATGGGTGGATTGCAGAAAGGTTTTTACCTGGGCGCTGTAATAGTGGGGCCCTTCCTTTAGGTACTGGCGAAATATTCGCTGGTAGCCGGGAAACCCTTTAAACCCAAGTCTCTGAGCGAGCCTTGTTACGGTAGACGTGTTCGTTTCATGTTCCGTTGCGATTTCTGAAATCGACTTAACTGCCGCTTCGGCGGGCGAGTCCAACATTTTTTTCAAAATTTTGAGGGAACGAACACCAAATCGCTTCTGGTAACCCTTTTGTACAATCTCAATATACTTTTGTCTCAGTTCTTCAAGATTTCGCGGAGATCTACGATTCATGATTCATAAGACCGACAAATTGGTATTATCGGTTTCCAATTAATTCTACTTTGTCACATTACCAAAGCAAAATATTGTATTAAAATTTCATCTGGTTGTAATATTAATTAAGAAAATGAGCTAAAATTTAAAATGAATTTAGGCATTCATTTATTTTTCAATATCAGCCTGTTATAACAAGGGGCTGAAGTATAAGCAAATATGACAAAGCAGAGTTAACTGATCTTTGCAATCATATTTTATTCTAGGTTGAGCGGTTCAACGTTCACGGTTCCCAGTTAAAATGCTCTAACTTGTCTCTAACAAAAGTATTGCGCGACAATCGGGTCGAATTCCATGTTTCACCCAATGGGTGAAAAAGACAATCCCAACAAGGGAGTAAAAAGTTAAGGAAGTCAGCATTTTATAACCTTTGAACCTTGAACCGATCACTTTAGGTATATGTAAAAGCTTGCGCCTGATCCCCGGCAACATAAACTCTCGAATGAATGGTGTTTGGCGTCACCCGAAAAAGCGCAGTGGCCAGGTTGTTTTCTTTGTCCGGATCATTGGGATCTATTCGATAAATAGGTAGTTCTATATTTTCGATGTTGCAGAGCATAAGGCGTATGTCATCAAAACCGGGTGGGTTAGATAATTTCCGGCATAGATCATCGATCCGCAACTGACGTGCAGCCGATGAGCGTGTAATCCGCTGTTTTGAGTTTCGAAACCGCGGGTGAATGAAATGGTTTGCATGACCGTATGAAGCGTGCAATCTTACAACGCTGACATCATCGGGGGTATATTCAACGCTGAGGACATCTTTCGTGCCCGTTTGAGCTAGCATATGGTGGAAACTGCCGGCCCGATGGCAGCCCTCAAGGGTTGAAATGACCTCATCCAGGTTCCGGCAATCCAGTATCGCTCTTGACAGAAGCTGGCGTGGAACCCCATCACCGTATTCAAGACTCCGTATGTTATCTACAAGTTGGACGATTCCAGCAGAATTTACAGAAAATGTATGTCCATTGATGGAAGCGGGATAGGTGAAAGATGTGAAACCCAGATCGTTGCTTTCAGGCTCCCGCTTCGAAATGAAGCAGTCAGAACGCAGCTTGGGGTCACCATCCTCATTATGTCCCAGCAATATACCTTGAGATGAAGGCGCATAAACGGTGGTGCAGCCGTCACTGATGAAAGGAGAGAGATCTCCACGGCAATTCCAAAGAAACACATCTGAAAAAGGGAGTTCGCATCCCTCAGCGATGCCGGCCAATTCGTCTACGTATTGAGGAAAGGCGGAACGAGCGGCGGTTTCCATGTTTTTTAACCTCTCGCTGTCGATCCAAGCCTTCAAGGATTGCCAAAGCGTGGTACTCAAAACATACTCCTGCATTATTCTGCGGGAATGTTGCCCGATGATAAGACCGGCTTGATAATTGTTCTGAGGTATATTGAGCACTTCATACATTTTTTTACTCACATGGCTCAAAAAGGTTTCAGATGATGTAGGGGGGACGTGATAAGTTCATTTGCTAGCATAAGTTAAAATTGAAGTCAACCATAATTTGCGTATGTAACTTATTGCGCATATTAATTTGCGCCGATTAAATATCGAAATCATTTTCCCCAGGAGGTATGGCCCTCAATTTGACTCCTTTTTGGTAGGTTTTGCGTTTATTCAAAATCGAAAACCTGGTCCTCAGGGCCTCCGGCTCGTAGACCCTACGGCTCGGAGAGCCAGGTCAGAGGTGATCGGCTCTGCCATAGATCAAATCTGTTCAAGGTTTCAGGTGTCAGGTTTCAGGTGTCAGTAAATACCGAATCCTGAAACCTGA
>CALZJV010000895.1 GCA_945787595.1 uncultured Desulfobacterales bacterium
AGCCCTTTAATCGGTCCCGAACAATCAAATTTAACGGCGATCCGGTCATTGCTTTTTAAGTTTGCCGACATTAACCCTGCACCTAAATAGGCCCGACCCAGCACCAGGGTTTCCAGAATTCCCAGGTCGTGGTTGGCACGCATTTCGTTAACCATCCGCGTGCCGTGCAAGATCACTCCGCGGACAGCCCCCTCAGCCAGCAAAAAGGTATGAAGTCGGTCCCTGGCACCGGCCATTAATTGTTCTTTGAGGGTGTCTCCGTATGGTTTTTTTTTGATCATTGAATTACGGCCTTCACCATTAGTAAGAACCTAAGCTTTTTCGGAGACTACGCTCGGAAAAAGTGGCCCCTGCGAGACAGCGAATTTAATATTTAAGATTGAAGATTGAAGATTTGTGGATGTCGCTTCGCTCTGCCTTTTTTATGATCTTTTTTTAATAATTGATCCCGCCGGCGGCGGACCTTAAATATTCAATATTCATTCGAAAATATTCAATTCGAATCTACCCGTAAAAAAAGTTGACGAGAAACATCGGGATGGCAGGCACATAGGTGATGAGCAACAACACCGCCACAATGACCGCAACAAAAAAAACATTTACCCTGCTGACTTCCCAGATATCTGCCTTGGCAACCGAGCAGGCGGTGATCAGCACACTTGCAACCGGCGGTGTTTGTTGGCCGATGCCGAGGTTGAGGGTCACGATGAGCCCGAAGTGCACCGGGTCGATACCGATGGCATTTACCAGGGGCATAACGATGGGCACCACCAGGATAATGGCCGCGGCAGAGTGCAGAAACAACCCGACAACGAAGAAGAACACGTTCAGCAGAGCCAGAACCATATAGCGGTTTTCCGTCCAGCGGGTAATGGCCAGAGCCAATTGTTGCGGCACTTGCAGCTCCGTGAGATAGTTGCCTACCAGGGCTGATGACGCCACCAGCAACATGACCACCGCCGTGGATATCCCGCCTTCAATGATCGCTTTGCGCAGATGTTGCCAGTTGAGTTCACGATAGACGACTCCACCGATGAACAGGGAAGCGGCCACGGCCAGCCCGGCGCCCTCGGTTGCGGTGACGATGCCGCCGAAGATCCCACCCAAAATGATCAAAGGGAGCAAGAAGGCCCATGAGGCATCCTTGAAGGTGAACCACAGCCGTTTTAATCGGAACACTTCTTCCACCGGGTAACTGAAACGGACGGCAAACCAATAACAGACACCCATCATCAAGGTGCCGCCCAGGATTCCGGGGATGATACCCGCCACGAAAAGCTTGACCACGGAACTGTCCGACATCACCGCATATAGAATCATGGGAATGGAAGGCGGGATAATGATGGCAATGGTAGCGGAAGAAGAGGTAACGGCAGCAGCAAAGCCCCGCGGGTAGCCTTTTTTCTTCATGGCCGGAATGAGGATGGATCCCAGGGCGGCCACATCGGCCACTGCCGAGCCGGACATCTCGGCGAAGAACATGGAGGCGGCAACATTTACCATGGCAAGGCCACCTTTAATAAAACCGAAGAGAGCAGAAGCAAAGGCAATCAAGCGACGGGATATCCCGGAAGTGTTCATGATGGCACCGGCAAAAATGAACAGCGGGATGGCCAACAGGGGAAACTTCGTGGCACCATCGAACATCACCAATGCCACATTGGGCAGAATATCGACACCCTGGGTTACGAGCCAGGGCGACGGCAATCGGGACGTTGATGAAAATCAGGGCGAAGAGACCGAATAACATAAAAAAGAGGGTCATTTGTCGGGCACCTCCATGGCAGCTTCTGTTTGAGTTTCCGCTTCCGTTGGTATTTCGTGCCGGGAGAATCCGTCCGGTCTTTTTGCTTCCCTGAGCAATTTCGGCAATCCCAGCGCTTCGGCGATGATGAAAAGCACGGCTCCGATGGGGATGACCGATTGCGTTAAACGGGTCGGAACCTGCGGCAGGCTCACCAGGCTGTCGCCTTCAAGTATAATTAGAACATCAAGTCCGACCCAGGCGAGCAAAGCAAAGAAACCTAGAATACAGGACTCACTGATGATAATGAAGGGGATTCGCAGCGCGGGCTTCATGGCCTTGATGAGTCCGGAAAAACCGATATGTTCCCTGTGAAGAGCGGCAAGGGCGGCGCCGTAATAGGTGAGCCAGGCGAGCAGAACAGAAGCGATCTCGTCATACCAGCTCAAAGAAGCACCCATCTTGCGGTAAAAAACGGCCACCAGGACGATTCCGGTCAGGGTCACCATCAGTACAATGACGATGGACTCCAGCAGGCGCTGAAAGCCTTTTTGAATGTGTGAATGCAAAAACACCTCCCACCCTTAGTCCTTCGATTCATAAATACGATCACGTATTTATGAATCGAAGGACTAAGTGCTGAGTTAGCATAATTAATGAATCTATCTCTAAAGATACGTCACTGTAATTGCGAATCGAAGCACTAAGGAATTACGTTATAAAAAAAAATCCCCACCACCGCTTATCGAGCGGTGGCGGGGATTTTTTACTTAGTATATATTTCCCAATTCCTGAGCTGCTTTGACAAGTTCCGCACCTCCGGCAACGGTCTTGCCAAATTCATCATAAATGGAAGCGCTGGCCGAAATAAAGGCATTTTTGTCGGCTTCGTTGATTTTAACAGAGGCCTCCATCTTTTTTAACAGGTCATTGTCGAGCTCGGCGGCTTTCATGTATACGAATTCCTGCATGCCCTGGGCTATGGCTTCAATTTTACCGCGTACATCAGCCGATAATTTTGCCCAATGTTTCTTACTGACCGTCACATAGGCCGGCGTGTAAACATGGCCTGTAACCGATAAATATTTTTGTACCTCCTGGAATTTCTGGCTGTAAATCTGGGCCATGGGGTTTTCCTGGCCGTCG
>CALZJV010000896.1 GCA_945787595.1 uncultured Desulfobacterales bacterium
CGCCAAGCTGCCCGCGTGAGACAGAAGATCCAGGGCTTTTCTGGGCAGACGATCCCGGGCCAAGAATCGATGGGAGAGATAAAGGGCTTCCTCAAGGGAATCAGGGGAATAATTCAAGCGGCCTTGTTTCTGCTGCTCTTCACTCCACAGCTCGAGAATTCGTTGAGTGGTGGATAAAGACGGCTCCTCAATATTGATCGCGAGAAACCGCTGCGAGAGTTCCGGAGTTTCCTCGAGCATGGATTGAATCGTCTTTCTTTCTCCCTCTGCCAGAATCGGCACATCCAGCTGAAAAGACAGCAACTGAAGCTGCGGTTCAAGGTTAAAAGTATATGCAAGATGCAGGTCCCGAAAATAAGGGATGAAATTGCACCCGGGATTAAGAAAGGCGCTTACCAATTTCTGCATTTCAGGACGCATCTGACTGCCGGGTTGCTTCAAACCGGAGGCACGCCGACGGAGAGAGAGCTGCAGAACTTGTTGTCCTTTTAGTTCCAAAAGCGTATGACCGGATTCAATGCGGTGCACAAGCTCGTGGATGATCGACGTTTTTCCGATACCTGACTCTCCTGTAATAATGGGGTTGCGACCGGCAAGTATACATTCGGTTAATTGATCGATAATCCTGTCCACCTCAAAGGCTTTTGTAAGCGACCCCTCCGCAGTTTCCTGAGTCAAGTTTCGCTCTACCCATTCATTAATGATTTTGCAGTTGTCCTGTTTTTTGCTCATAACGGTTTCCCCATTATGCAGGGTGGAGACGCGGAGCCATGGTTGTTCTCCTTTCCATAGATTGTAAACTTTAGCCGCCACTTAATTCTATGCGACTTCATCTGTCTCCGTCACAAATATTCAGCCGAGTGCGATATACCAATTACTACAGCTGTCACCCTGTCATGGCAATCTACACCAAGCATCCTATTGGTTTGACAGTCAGCGGCATCAGAACTAAACAGCTGGCCTTCTGAATACAAACTGTCCGCCCTGCCAGTGGGGCCTGAGGTCTTATTATTGGTCCATAAAAAAGCCCCTTTCAGCATGATTAAATACCGAAAGGGGCTTTAATAACACACTGAGATTAATTGCTTAATTCATAGGCCCACCTCCCTGCGGTGAGTCTATAAAATAAATAGTAGCCGGATTTTGGTTGCTGGAAAGCATCCAATTGCACGCAATCAAAAATTGCGGGTACTGACTGCTTTTTCTATTTGTATGGTAATGTTCCAAAAACGATCGCATTTTTCTATTTCTTGTTTTCTTTAAACTAAAAAGCTTTTTGGATTTTACTTTCACTAGATTTGCGCCCGAGTATACAATATTGAAAAGGAATAGGCAAGTAAATAATCGGGTGAAAGGTGTTTTTGGATCCAGGCGGGCAGAAAAAATCCAACCCGGGTATCTTCCAGCAGGCCAACATATTGCGTAACCTTAGAAGGTGGCACTTGGCAGTTATTTGCAAGCTTAGGGAAGGGATTCAATTTCTATTTTAATTCCTTTTTGGACCCCAGAGAAATAAGTGCAAAAAAGATTTCACCCCGATGGAATGTGATAAAAAGATTCCATCCCAGTTAAATTTGCTACGCGCCGATTAAATAGGCTCCTCTCCCGAGCAATTGACTCTACCCCGGTGAAATGGACTCATATTTCGCTGAGCAAGTATTTAACAGGACAGGTTGGGCAGGCAGGACCCAGTTCTTCAAATACCGAAAACACTTCATAGTCATTATCGCGTAACCACGATGCAACGCTTGGGCCGGTACATTCATCCACAAGGAAGCGCATCAAGCAGGCTCCTTCATCATGGGCATAAAATCCGTATTCTCAAGAGATTTCGTTGCAAAAAGAAAGCACGCCCGGATGTCTTCAATGGTTAGCCCTTTGTACTCATTTAGAATTTCATCTTCGGTTGTACCATGGGCCAAAAGATTGAGGATAAAATCGACGGTTAATCTTGTTCCTCGAATTACCGGTTTTCCAACCATAATTTTAGGGTTTAGTATAATTCGGTCAAGCATCTTTTTATCATCCATCATGTTATCCTCCAGATATCGAATTTTTTCTGATCATTAGACTAAATATATACTCTGCCTGTCCCATGATCAAGTCAATAATTTAAATTAACAGAATGGCAGAATGGGGTCGTCCGTTAAAGGCCAACGCTAAGAATTTGAGGTTAAACCGGAAAAGAATAAAAATGGACAGGTACTTTATGCTTAACACATGCTCTTATGAAACTACACCAAAATGGCACGGTTTTTTTGATGATTAGACTGCACGCTACAATGGCCTGGATTAAACAGCGAACCGCAGAATATCGAATATCGAATGACGAATGACGAAGGTTGGAATCGCTTCGCGA
>CALZJV010000897.1 GCA_945787595.1 uncultured Desulfobacterales bacterium
ATGTAGACACGAAGTTCTGTCAATTGTTTCGTCAACTCATCGAGTCGGCGAATATCGAAACAATACAGCTTCTGGTACGCTGTCCCAATTTAAACGTGGACACCGAACGCAATCATCAAGGTAAAGGCAATGGCTTGCTGTTCCCTTCCGGCTCCAAGGGCTATGACGGCGCGATCAATTGGCGGGAACGATTAGGCGGGTTACTAAAATATTGCTACCGCAAGGCCGCATGAGTTTTTTGACCAAACGCCCATATCATGCTTGGCCATCAGAAACATGGGATTTATAATCCTATCCCAATGCGGACAGACCGAAACCCTTGTGAAGCTCCTAAGCAATTTACCTGACGGTGCGCATCGGGCCTAAAAAGCTCGAACGGCGGCGAATTGAGTGGAGGACGGAATGACACGACTCTTCGCATCAATATTCGCGGCTACCCTGATTGTAGCGTTGCCCCTTGATGTTGCGGCCGTGGACAAGCCCAAGGAAATCACCGTCGCCTACTTCCCGGAGTGGCCGACGGCAAACCAGGTGGCTCAGGCCGAGCGATGGTACGACGCGGAGACGGGCGTTAAGTTTAATTGGCGCAAATTCAATTCCGGCGTAGAGATGGCCGCTGCGATGGCATCGGGTGACGTGCAGATTTCATATTCCATGGGCATCATCCCGTTCATGGTCGCCGTTTCCGAGGGGGTTCCGCTAAAAGCTGTTGGCATAGCTGTGTCCTATGCGGAAAACGACAACTGCGTCGTCCACAATAAGGCAGCCATCGACAAGGCCAACGCGCATGAACTGGAGGGCAAAAAGATCGCCGTTCCCTTCGGTACGGTCACACACTACAAGTTACTGCGCACTCTGGAATCTCTTGCCGTTGACACCAGCAAATTGCAGTTAGTCGATATGGTGTCGGCCAAGGGCGAGAAGGCCCTCGCACGCGGCGAGGTGACCATGGCCTGTGGTTGGGGGGGTGCACTTCGGCGTATGAAGACCTACGGCCGCGTACTCATGACCGCGAAGGAGCAGGCAAAAATCGGCATTCGGGTGTTCGATGTGATCGTAGTAACTAACGAACTCGCCGAGAAGCACCCCGATCTCGTCACCGCGTTTCTGAAAGTATCAGACAGGGCCGCGGATTACCTTGATGATAACCCGGATGCTGCCAAGCCGGTCATCGCGAAGGCCGCCGGCCTGAATCTCAAGGACTCGAACGTCATACTCTCGCTGTTTCAGTTCTACACGCGCGGCGCCCAGCTAACCCAAACTTGGATGGGTGGTGGCGCCCAAGCGTTCACCAAAGAGGTCGCAGACTTCTACGTGAAACAAGGAGCGATGCTCAAGGCACTCGATAATTACGGCCCGACGTTTGATGTGCGTTTCTACGAGAAAGTACGGTAATTGCTAGGGGAATGGAGGAAAGCACGCTGGGAACCGTGTTAAGTTTATGCCACTATTCGCCAACAGTACTGTCAATACCAAAAGAACAGACCACTTCGGAGGAGATATTTAATGAACCGTATGACCAAACTTGTAAGCATGTTTTACTTTACCGCGTGCCTGCTACTTCTTACGACCGGTGAGGCATCCGCCAAACGATTTAAGATAGCTGTCGGCGATGCAGCCGGCGGCACCCAGGATGCCTTAGGCAAGAAATTCGTTGAGCTTTTGACGGCGAAATCTGGCGGTAATATTTCACAACGGCCAACTCGGCAGCGAGCAGGACACCGTCAACGATGCCGCGCTTGGCACCCTCGACTTTTCCATCCTCGCCATCAACAACATCACGCCGTTTTCGCCCACGGTAGGTGTGTTCACGCTTCCCTATGTCATCCTGAGCCTCGATGACGCGATCAAACTGACCCAAGGAGATGTCGGCAAGGAATTGATTGATAACACCATCCGTGATGCCAAGGTGCGCATAGTCGGCTGGGCCTATTCCGGGTTCCGCGTGCTGACCAACTCGAAGAAGCCGATTAAGACGGTCGCAGACCTGGAGGGCGTCGTGGTTCGCGTACCGAAGAACGAGATTATGCTCGACACTTACAAGTCCTGGGGCATCAACGCGACCCCGATGGCTTGGTCGGAAACCTTCACCGCGCTTCAGCAGAAGGTCGTGGACGGTCAGGACAACCCCTATATCACCGTGCATGCGATGAAATTTTATGAAGTGCAGAAGTACGTCACCAACCTTCGCTATCTTTTCTCCATCGAGCCACTGATCGTCAGCGAGTCGATTTTCCAAGGTCTTAATGACAAGACACAAAAAGCGATCCTCGAAGCCGGAAAGGAAGCGACCGATTACAGCGCACAGTACTTGCGTGATAGCGAAGCGGCCATCAAGCAGGACCTCGTGGCCAAGGGCATGCAGATTGATAATCCCGCCGATAACGAGAAAGAGTTTATCGACCGGGCGACCAAAGTCGTATGGCCGAAGTTCTACGAGAGCATCGGCGGCAAACAGAAGCTTGACAACGTCCTGAAGATCCTTGGCCGTAGCTAAGACCGCAGATTGTCGTGACCTAGAGCGACTGTCTTTCTAATGGACCGACCACACAGCGCACCCGGCGTATGTTCCCTGACCGCGGGTGCGCTGTTCGGACGCAGGAGTGACACCCATGGGTAGTCGCCTGTTAAAATTCTTCGACAACATAGAGAGCTATATCTGCCGCTCTTTGCTGATTTTCTTTGTCGTCCTACTGTTCGCGCAAATACTGTCCCGAGAGCTGTTCGATTATTCGTTTTCCTGGAGCGAGGAACTGGCGACCTACTCGTTCGTCTGGTTCGTTTTTTTCGGCGCGAGTTACGCTGCCAAGCTGGGGGCGCACAACAGGGTTACCTTCCAATTTAAGGCACTTCCGCAAAAGGCGGTGAACGCGATCGAAGGATTCGCCGATCTATTTTGGCTCGCGTTCAACGTCTATTTTATCTGGCTCAGTTACGATTTCATCTTCTACA
>CALZJV010000898.1 GCA_945787595.1 uncultured Desulfobacterales bacterium
GACGGCGATCAAATCGCTCCCTGGGAAACGGTGATGCACATCACGGGTGATGCCGGCCTTTTTGCTCACCTGGAAACAGTTTACCTGGGAATTCTTGCCCGTCGCACCAAAATTGCCAGCAATGTCCGCGACGTGGTCGATGCGGCCAACGGTAAAATCGTTCTCTACTTTCCGGCCCGCTTCGATCATTGGGCCGTTCAGGGCGGTGACGGATACGCGGCCCACATCGGCGGTGCCACCGGGGTCTCCACCGATGCCCAGGCCCAGTGGTGGGGTGCCAAGGCGTCCGGAACGGTACCCCACGCGCTGATAGCGGCGGTTGGCGGGGATACGGTCAAAGCGGTCAATCTTTTCGGTGATACCTATCCGGAAGTTGATCTGGTGGCCTTGGTGGATTTTGACAACGACAGTGTCGCAACCTCTTTGCAATGTTGCGAAGCACTGGGCGACAGGCTTTGGGGGGTAAGATTGGACACATCCGAAACCCTGGTCGACAAATCCATCATTCCGGCCATGCAGAATTTCAAACCGGTGGGAGTCACGCCCAAACTTGTCGAAATGACCCGCCAAACCCTGGATAAACACGGTTACAACCACGTTAAAATTATCGTGTCGGGGGGATTTAATCCGGGCAGAATCATCGAATTCGAAAAGCGCCAGGTACCTGTGGACGCCTATGGCGTCGGCAGTTATCTGATGCGCGGCGTCAATGCCTTTACCGCCGATGTCGTCTTACTGGATGGCAACCCCTGCGCTAAAGTCGGCCGTCAATACACTCCGAATCCACGCCTTGAATTGGTGCGATTCTAAAAGGGTTTTTAACGATAGCCGGTGGTGTAACTCAGAATTCAGTAGCCAGAAGTCAGGAGTCAGAATAGAATGATGTCGCTCGCGCCGGCACTATTTATATTTTCCGGCTGAGCCGAAGGCGAATACTTTTTTCTGAATTCTGTCTTCTGAGTTCTGTATTCTTGTCGGCCCTTTTCACGGCATAGCAAACTATCTTTGACCTGGCCCAGCTTCCGGCCTGTAGGTCCTGCAGCCCGGCTTCCAGCTCGTAGAGCCTACAGCTCGGAGAGAGGGAGGACATGGTTTTCAATTTTAGAATAAATGACTTGGCCCAAAGATCTTGAATCAGCGATCACTCAAGCCCTGTAAAATGAAAAAAGACAATAGCAAACCAACCAGCTTTGAGAAACTGCGCCGGCAGGCAGAGAATCTGTTGCTTGAAAGAGGCGCGGACCGGGCAAATGTGCCCTTAAAGGATATGAATGAGCTGATCCATGAGTTGGAAGTGCATCAGATTGAACTGGAAATGCAAAACGATGAATTGCGCCAAGTCCAATTCGAGCTGGAAGCATCACGGGACCGGTATTTAGATTTATATGATCTTGCACCTGTTGGCTATTTTAGCCTAAGTGATAAAGGGGTTATTTTAGGTGCGAACCTTATGGGTGCAACGATGCTGGGTATCGAAAGAGGAAAACTGAAGGGTAAACACTTCTCTCAGTTTATTGCCAAGGATGATCAGGATGTGTTTTACCATCACAGGCAAAAACTGATTGAAATGAAAACGAAACAAACCTGTGAATTGAAACTAACCCAAAAAGATGAGACTGAATTTTATGTTCAATTAGATAGTAACGCCGTCAAAGATGAGGCCGGTAACTTAGCGATATTTCTAAGCGCAAGCAAGCCGAGATGGCACTCATTGCAACCAAGCAAGAGATAGAGTCCATAATCAAAGCCGTGCCGGACATCATCTATCGATTAGACCCGAGTGGTCGCCTATCTTATATCAGTGATTCCGTGAAACAATACGGATACCGGCCGGATGAACTCATCGGCACAAGTGTCATAAAACTCGTTTATCCCGAGGACAGGCTAAAAACAATTCACCGAATCAAGGAAAGGCGCACAGGAGATAGGAGCACAAAATCATTTGAGACAAGACTGATAACCAGGAATCAAACGCCGGTCTCGTTTGAAGTTTTCATAATTTCAGCAGAAGGACTGTACTTACCGGCAAAGCACGGGCTGGGCACCTTCCTGGGAACCCAGGGCATCGCCAGAGATATAGCCGCGCGTAAACAGGCAGAGGAAGTACGCGAGAAACTGATCTCTAAGCTGCAAGAGGC
Organism: uncultured Desulfobacterales bacterium; assembly: GCA_945787595.1. The sequence continues at coordinate 2,139 of CALZJV010000898.1, forward strand.
CCTCAATAATATCAAAACCCTGGCAGGATTGCTGCCCATCTGTGCCAATTGTAAGAAAATTAGAGATGATAAAGGATACTGGAATCAAATTGAGGCTTACATTGAGGACCACTCTGGTGCAGAATTCAGCCACGGCATTTGCCCGGATTGTGCCAATAAATTATATCCGGATTTGTTCTTAGACGATGAATGAAATGACAAGCTGCTAAATCGCACAATATTTTTCGTAAGCCTCATTTGAGAGATTGTCAATCGAACTTTCATGGCAGACACTTCCCTGATAGATGATATAAGCCCTGTCACAAATAAACCTGGCAAAATTCAAATTCTGTTCGGCCAGCAGGATCGATACACCCTCCTTCTTTAATGTTTGGATGGTATCAGCCAGTTGATCGACAATCACCGGAGCAAGGCCCTCGGAGGGCTCGTCCAGGATGATCATTTCGGGATTTCCCATCAGGGTACGGGCAATGGTCAGCATCTGCTGCTCTCCGCCGCTCAGCGTTCCACCCGCCTGATGGCGCCGTTCAGCTAAATTGGGAAACAGCTCAAACAGGCGTTCAGGCGTCCAGGCTTCAAGACCTGTGCGAGCCGGCTGTTTGCCCACTTCCAGATTTTCCAGAATGGTGAGGCC
>CALZJV010000899.1 GCA_945787595.1 uncultured Desulfobacterales bacterium
CAGGCTTAGCCCCTGACTGCGACCCTTGCCCGGATGGAAATTTCGCATCTTGGATTTAACCCCCTTTACTTAAAAATTCACATCTTGAGTGGATCTTTTAACAGAGGGGCAATCGAAAATCAACTACACAGCGTCGTTATTTAATCGCTTGACAGGCTGGCATCATCAGACTAAATTTGACCAGATACATAAATCCACGTCCTTTGGATGTGGATTCTTCAATTTTCAATCGTAGGTTGTGCAGTGCGATTAGCGGGGGGTGGATCGATAGTAGATCGCGTGGACTCTAAATCCACGTAGCTCGGTGCGACACCGTGACCTCCCGCCATTACGTATTGATTTGCCAAGATTTGGTTTGGATTTGAATTTTATCATTACTTAACCTGATTGGTTTCTGCGCCGCCGCTGGAGGATTTACTGTTGCGGCCACGTGAAGTTTCATATAAGCGCGGCCTCCAGCTAAAAAAAGCCGGTCTGATCGAAAAAGAAACGTAAGAAAGCGAAGATGAAAATACGGCAAAAATAGGAATGGATAATCATCCTTAAAAGAAAATTGGACAGGATCAACAGGATCATCGGGATAGAACGGCCTTCGGCCGAAAGGGCTCCTCGCCGAAGGCGAAAAAAATCCCGTCAATCCTGTAAATCCTGTCTAAAAAAATAAAATCGAATCCATTCCTCTGAAGTTTCACACGAGGGGTATAAGAAGGCTTTGGGATTTTCGAATTATCCCCACAGGCTGTCTAATGTATTGCTTAATTTTCACTTTGGCAGCCCAATAAATATGTTCGCAAAAAAGGCTTGACTTTCTCGATATCTATTCTATATAAAGAAAAAAAATTCAATATAATGGAAATTCGTTTAGCATATTGTTATTTATTGGAGAAAATGAACAATGAAAGATCTAGGGGAAAACCTAAGATTTATAAGGCTTCAGAAAAAAATGACCCTGCAGGAACTTTCCCAGATGTCAAAGGTTTCCAAAAGCCAGTTGAGCCAGATTGAGCGCAATGTCTCAGTTCCAACGGTTGCGAAGCTGCAGAAGATTGCTGAAGCCCTGGACATTAAATTTTCAAACTTGTTTCCAGAAAACGACGATTCTTCAAGTAAAGCAGACCTTGTTAACTCCAAAGAGAATTCCAAACGAATAAGTGTGGTCCGAAAAGGGCAGCGCAAAAAAATGGTCATGCCCTGGGGGGCGCTGTACGAAATGCTGTGCCCTGACCTTCAACATAAGATTGAATTCATTTATCTACGTTACCCGGTGGGGACAACGGCGGAATGCCCCTACACGCATGAAGGTGAAGAATGCGGCGTGGTCTTGGAAGGAACATTCAAAGGGACCTTTGGCGACATGGAAGTTATCCTGGAACCGGGCGATAGTATCTATTACGACAGCACAATCCCTCACTGCTGGGAAACCATAGGGAACACGGAAGTGAGAGCCATCTGGGCCATAACACCGCCGTCTTTCTGAATCAATAAATTAAACCCTAGCAAGTAAAGATCCGGGTCCAGCTTCCGGCCCGTAGGGCCTACAGCCCGGCTTCCAGCTCGTAGAGCCTACAGCTCGGAGAGAGGGAGGACCAGGTTTTCGTTAACTGGAAAACTCGTTGGGTCCCTGTATCCAATAACTGAAGAGGAATGCAAGCAGATCCACCAAGCCGCGGTGCGAGTATTGGAAGAAGGCGGCATGCGGTGTGACGATGAACGTGCTGCCAAAATGTTTGCAAAGGCAGGATGTAAAATCGAGCAAGACGGGAAGTTGATAAAATTCACCGAGAAGATCATTAGGGACGCCATTGGCAAATGCCCCGGAGATTTTAAGCTATATGGCCGCAATGACCCTGAACTCGATATTAATATCGGATGGGATGAGGTCCACTTTGCCACCGTGACAGGGCGATATATCCAGGATTTCAGGACCGGAGAGCGCCGGCAGGCCACACGGCAGGACGCCATAGAAGGAACCCTGGTGGCCGATGCCAGCACCTGGGTATACAATACCGGTGCCGAGCACGAAGTTGCGGACCTAATTAAAATTTGGCAGATCGCAGCGGGCGGCGCGCAGGTGCTTAAGGAAAAACCCCACCTGATCGGGCACGTGATCGTCAACCCACCCCGAGTCATCGATGTCAACTATACCGATTGGCTGATCGGCTTCTGCGACGCCGGTATCCCCGTGACGGTTTATAGCGCACTCATGGGTGGCGCGACTGGGCCGGCCACTTTGGCGGGAATGTTGGTTCAGATTATCGCTGAAACCCTCGCACTGGTGGTCCAAGTTCAGACCTATAAGCCGGGCCATCCTTTGGCTTTTTGCAGCTTTAACCCGGCAATGGATATGAGAACGGGCCTTTGGTCTTTCGGAAACCCGGAGTATGGCACCGTGGGTGGCGGGATTGCCGCCATGGCACGCCAATACGGTGTACCTTGTGTGGCTTTCTGTATTTGCGATTCCTGTGAAACAGATCAGCAAACAGCCTATGAAAAGGCTTTTAAACTTTACAGCTATGCACTAAACGGCATCGCTCTCTCATGGGATCTCGGCGGAATGGCCGGCTTCAATTTTGTGACCTGGCCCGAGATGGTGCTGGAAAATGAAGTTGCTTCATTCATCGGCCAATACCTAAAAGGCATCCGGGTGGATGAAGAGCGCCTGGCAGTGGATGAAATCCTGCAGGTTGGCCCTCTGCCCGGCAGTTACCTGAATAGAAAGCATACCAGAAATTGGTATAAAAAGGAGTTCTTGATTCCTAAAATGAGCAATCGGGATTTTTTTGAATCATGGGAAAGAGAGCACACCGAACTCCAGGAAAAAGCCAAAGAGAAAACGGCCAAGATTCTCGCAACACAAAAATCGCCGGTAGCTCCTGAGATACAAAAGGAGATCGACGATTACCTGGATTTTGTCGTAAAACGGGATACTGAATGATCGCCTTCCCACAATAATTTTTTATTTGGAAATTCTTTTTTCAGACAGGATTAACAAGATTAACATGATTTTTTTTAAGTTTTCAGCCTCCGGTCTGTAGAGCCTATGCCCCGGAGGGAAGAAATAGAAAAACTTAATCCCATTTAGGTGGCATGGGAAAATTACATTCTGTCCAAATTTGCAATTTTGAAAGACGAATATAGGAGGTCAATTATGACTGAATCAGTAGATGAAAGATATTTTGACAGGCTGGCTCAAACGATCATCGACGGTGAGGAAGAAGAGTGTATCCGCGTGATCAACGAAGGTTTGGAGAGCGGGATAGATCCCCTCGACGCTGTTGAGAAGGGTCTCGCCAAGGGTATTAACAAGGTCGGAGACGATTTTGCAGAAGAGATTGTGTTCCTGCCTGAGCTCATCATGGCGGCGGACGCCATGAAGGCCGGCATGAAGATTCTGGATGAAAAGATCAAAGCCGGTGGCATGATATTGGCAAGTCAGTGGTGGCCGCAGTCCTCCAGGCCAATGGGTTTGACGTCATAGACCTTGGCATCGACGTGGCTGAAGATACCTACATCCAGGCCGTGATAGAAAACGATGCCGATTGTCTGGGCATGTCGACCCTTCTGACGCTGCCTCTCATGACAATGGGGGAGGTGATTGGAAAAATGGAGGCAAAAGGTCTGCGGCGTAATGTAAAAGTAATCGTGGGCGGGTGTCCGGTCACCCAGGAATTTGCAGATGAAATCGGTGCGGATGCAGTTGGCTTTGACGCCAAGGACGCTGTTAGGAAGGTGAAACGGCTGTTGGATGTTTAGCGAAGCTTCGCAGGAAATACCGAATCAAAAAAGAGGAGCAATCCTGGATGAACTCCAAAGAACGTATCCTTTTGATCAAATGGAAAAAGTCCGGAGATTCTGGCCGGAAGGCCATGAAAAGGGGGAGGCCATGGCAAGGCAGGCCATGGCCGCCCATACCGTGCTCGGCTTTGATGCCGTCAGAGTTCCCTTTTCCCAGACCTTCGAAGCGGAAGCCCTGGGCTGCCGACTAAAACCGGGCGGTCCTGATGGGATTCCAGGCGTCGATGACCCACCCCCTTTTAAACTCGGTGACTCACCGGTACTTACCGATGATTTTCTCTTCAGAGGGAAAATTCAGGAATTGCTTAAAGCGGTTCGACTTATAAAAAAAGAGTTGGGAGATGAAGTGCCCATCGTAGCCGGGATCGTCGGGCCATTTACGATTGCCGGGTTTCTGGTAGGCCTTGTTCCCCTTCTCAAAGCCAGCTTTAAAACACCGCAAAAGATCCCTCCTTTGCTGAGCGTGGCAGAAAAGGCGGGAACAGCCCTGGCCAACGCTCTCATTGATGCCGGGGCTGATATCATTGCCTGCGAAGACATGACCGCCTCACCTGAAATGATGGCACCAAGCACCTATAAGGATTATGAATTGGGATATCAGCGCAGGCAATTTGACGCTATCTCTGTTCCCAAGATTCTCCATATCTGCGGTAAGGTAGACCGTATTGTTAAATGGATGGGGCAGACAGGGGCTGATATCTTGAGCATTGAACCCAAAGCCAGCAGCAAATTCGCGCGTCAACAATGCGGGCCGGACGTTATA
>CALZJV010000900.1 GCA_945787595.1 uncultured Desulfobacterales bacterium
CCAAGGAGCGAGCAAGCCTTTCTGATTGCAAGGATTTCGGCATGTGCGGTGGGATCGTTTGATATCAACACTTCATTATGAGCGTTTGCGATCAGCTCGCCGTCCCTTACAATGACGGCTCCAAAGGGTCCCCCATGGTCGTGGTTGAACCCTTTTCTTGCCTCTTCAATGGCCGCTTTCATAAATTCGTTCATGAGATCCGAATCCTCTCTTTTTGATAAAAGTTTAAACTTGATATAGCCGCAAAAAGGTGCAAAATACACATAAATCAAATTTCAGGGCTTGTAATTTCAATGTGTCACAATGAACAAAAATCGAAATTCTGACTTTTTACGAATCCATCAAACTTCCCATTCCTTTTTTTGTGTCTTCGTGTCTTTGTGGCTGAAATTTTACTAATTTCCTTTAAAGTCCAATTCTCCAATTTCCGGATCTTTCTCAATTTTAGCAAGCCAGGCTGCGACGAACAAAGCCGTCATCATCAGATAGCCCCAAAAAACAGTGGTAAAATGCAGCCCCAAATTCGGTGCATGCACGACCCCAATTAAGGTTAAGAACGCAGCCGTACCGGAAAATGTGGCCGCTTTTTTAAAATCGAGATCAATCAGCATGGCCAGAATTGAGCCCCATAAGAGGCCGGTGATAATCGCGCCCTGGGACAAAGCGCTTTGCCCGATCCAGGCAATACCCTGTTGGGTGCACTTCTCCGCAAATTCCGCAGAACCGACATTCATCTCCGCGTTGGCGATGGATACCGCCGATCTGATTTTTGTGGACAGAATATTGGACATGTGTGGAATGATCGCCACCGCTACGGCCAATGAATGTTTGGCCGGTGAGGCAGAGAAAGCCTGGGCCGTTATAACCAAACCGACAAAAACCAGCATGGGCGCTACGGCGGCCTCGGGGATCAGATTGTATAAGAAATGGACAAATCCGAAAATTGCGCCCAGAAATAAAACAATTCCGACGCCTAAGGCATATCCGCAACGACCTTTTAAGCGTTTATAGGCAGGATGCCCGATATAAACGGTCGTGGGAAAAGCACTGCCGAACAGCGTTCCCACCATGGTCCCCGCACCATCCATGATCTGACAGGTGCGAACCGGATATTTATCCCCGGCTGCTTCAGCCGATTCGACATTGTTCATGGTTTCGATAAAATTATATATCTCGATCGGCAATACGGCCGCCAGCACCGCCGGATAAGAAAACATCAGCTTTATACCGGAAATTAAATCTCCCAACACGGGAATCGGTGCATGAAACGCGATCCCGGAAAAATCAATTTTGGAAGCACCGGCAAAAAACCCGACAAACGTTCCGACAAGAATGGCAATTAAACCGGCGGGCAGACGAAAAGGCATCTTGATTCCGGCCACCAGCCCGGCCAGAACAATCATTAAAGAGGCAAACCCGACCAAGGGATTTTCGAAAATTTTCGCTAACGGCACCGTCGCTATCCAGACAATGGCGATGCCGGCTAACGTTCCCAGCATCCCGGCCCGCGGCGTAACTCTTTTTAACCAGGGTCCGACGATGCTTCCCAACATTTCGATAATGCCACCGATAAAAGCGGCCGCCATTCCGACGCGCCAGGCAATCAGCGACCAATACACCGGCCCGATGATGCCAAATAAATACACAAACATAACGGGTGTGCTGATGCCGTAGGGCAAGGCGGTCACATCGTCACGCTGTTCTTTGCGGGCCAGTCGCCTTGCCAGATAGACATAAAACGATAATCCTACCAGCAAAGATACACCCAGACCGGGCAGGATGCGACCGAAAACGATCCGTTCGGGCATATTGAACACGAATAGACATATACCGGATAATATGACGATATTGGCTAAGTTATCGGCAAATAAGGCCCAGAAAGCCGTCAAATCCCTGCGATAGAAAAGAGGGTAGCGCAGTTCTTTCTCCATTTTATGTCTCCTTTTTGTGATTGAATAATGTCGATTGAAGATTGAATATTTGTGGAATGCTGTCGATTTAAAAAAGACAGAGCATAGCGATTCATTAAATATTCAATAGGCAATATTCAATAGTCAATTCCGGTTTATCCAGGTTAGAGATTAAAGTGAATGTTCTTGCCTAAGAGTTCACCACTGAAGGATACGGAATACTAAATCTTCCCGATGGCTTTGAGAATTTTCTCCGGTGTGAACGGCCAAT
>CALZJV010000901.1 GCA_945787595.1 uncultured Desulfobacterales bacterium
CACTGAATCATTGGCAATAGGCTGCCAGTTTTTTTCGCCAGGATAGGGCGCCGAACAGATAACCAGCTCCCGGCCTTGCCTGTACCTCATGGTGAAATAGATGTCGTCCTCGGTGAAATAACTTGAGACAAAGATACCACCGTCATTTACCATAATGATATTCATACCCCGGATGTGGCGGGTTCTTTTTTTAATTATATCGACTGCTTTAATCAGGGCGCTGTGAGTGTCGCCCCTATCAAAACGCCGGATGTAGTTGAAAATTTTTTCCGCACCGATCCGCCCTTCTTCCCTTAATTTAACCCCTCGTAGTTCACCGTTGAAGATAAAGACGGTGCGTCCATCGAAAAAAGGCATGTTGTTGTCGATAACAATGTCCCGATCTTCGAAGGCACTGCGCGCGTGGGCCACCAGCAGTGAGGTGTTGCCGAATCGGCTGAGATCATCTTGCCAGACGGGATTGATGTTTTTATAAAATTTCCAGCCTGCGGCCTCATCCAGGTAGGCACATCCCCAACCGTGGCCCTGGAATTCCTTGCTGTTTTTAGCAACCTCAGCGAATTTCCTCAGATGGGCTTCAATCGAAAACGCAGTTTTTGAACGTATGGTCGATTCATTTGTTATAACTAGCAAATATGGTTATATAGAAAGCCCACCTTATTGTTAAACCAATACATTCATGGAAGCCGCTCACACATCCGATATCACTTGTACATTCTATACAGGTAAATAATCAAATTTAGAAATTTACACCGAAGATTGATAAGTATGTACCCATAAGAAAATCTATCGTCGAATTGAAATTACTAGGGCCAAAAGCTTTCAATTAAGAAATGACAGAGCGAAGCGACATCCACAAATCTTCAATCTTCAATCTTCAATTTTCACTCCTCACACCGGGTGCAGACCGCTGAAACCCAGACCGTCGGTTTCTTCAAAACCGCACATGACGTTCATGGCGTGGACCGCCTGACCGGCTGCGCCCTTCATGAGGTTGTCTATGGCGGAAATCACCACGAGCCGGGTGCCGGCAAGTTCGAACCCAATGTCGCAGAAGTTGGAGCCAGCCAGGATCTTGGGTTCCGGATATCGATAAATACCCTGTCTTTCTTTTACGATTCTGATGAAAGGCTCCTGACCGTAAACCCGACGGTATGTTTGCCAGATATCCTTTTCAGTTGTACCTTCAGAGACGAAAAGATGGGCTGTCAAGAGAATCCCGCGGACCATCTCAATGGAGGTGGCAGAGAAATGGCTCACTGGCACTGTTGCCGCCTTCGGAAGAACCGCATTTGGCTTCCGCTATTACCGGTTTGGAGGTGTCGACGACCCCCTGCTTGAACAGGGGCCACAGCGGCAGAATGGTGGCTGTCGCATTGCATCCGGCGCCGCTGATATATCTGGCCTGTTTCATCTCCTCCCGGTGCAGTTCGACATTACCATAGACAAATTCGCCGAGTCTTTGCGGTTGTGTATGGTCCAGACCGTACCATTTACTGTATATGGCGGCATCTTTCAGTCTAAAATCTGCCGACAGATCAATTATGCGGTCAGTCAGAGAACTAAATTCTTCAAACCTCTGCATGCAGCGGGAGTGGGGCAGGGCGGTAAACAGCAGATCCACTTTTTCGAGATCCTGCAGACTGCAGAATTTCAGGGTTGTCTGCTTTCTGAGATTGGGATGCAGGCGGGTGACCGGTTTGCCTGCAAATCTCTCCGAAGTGCATTGATGAATCGCGATCTGCGGGTGTTGCAACAGCAATCGCAGCAGTTCTCCCCCACCATATCCGGATGCACCGACAATACTTACCTTCATTTGCGCCCTACCTCCAGTACGTAATCCACGATCTTGCCCGGGATGTCGACCCCGGTGACATCGATGCTGTTTCTGAACTCCATGGTGTAGTTGACCTCATTGATGGAGTACCCCTGATCTGTTTCAAAGACATCAGTCGCTACGACGCCGCCGCCGCAGGCTTTGGCAGCCTGCACTGAGATTTCGTGGAGTTCCCGATTGATAGGACAGTTTGTGGTCGTGCCGCCCCGGGCTGTGTTCGTTATCCAGTGATCTGCATGGCGGTAGATGGCTGCAATGCATTCATCGCCCACTACGAAGCTGCGGATGTCCTTGCCCTTTTTCTCCACATATTCCTGGATATAGAATATAGAATGGTGATAGCTGCCTAGGATTTGTTTGTGCTCCAGAATGGCTTCGGCCGCATCCCGGTCGTTTACTTTGGATATGAGCCGTCCCCAGGATCCCGTGGTAGGCTTGATCACGCAGGGGTATCCGAGCTGGTCCATGGCTTCCAACGCCGACTCCGGGGTGTAAGCCAGGAAACAACGGGGTGTTCGGATGCCGGCTTTTATCAAGGCCTGGGTGGTGAGGAACTTGCTTCCACAGATTTCCGCCACTTCGGGGGCGTTTACGGTCGGAACACCGTGGTCCTGGAAGATTTTAAGTGTGTGCAGTGCCCGTGAGTGGTTGATACAGCGCTCTATCAGCACATCGATGTCAAAGCTGTTTTTGTGGAGATCGAAGAAATGCTGGCGGTCGTCTATCTTGACCAATTCAACCTCCTTGCGATGCCTGAGTTCTGTCAAAAGTAACTTTTCCTCTTTTCTGATGATGGAATGCAAAAAACCTACCTTCATGGGTTACTCCATTTCAGGATCCAGCAATTAAAAAATCTCAAATAACAAAACACAAATACCAAACAAATCACAATGACCGAAATTCAAAATCCCAAACAATTGGCGTTTTATCTTATCTAAGATTTGGATATTGTAATTTGGAATTTATTTGGCCCAATTTTAAGATCAGGTGGTGCTTGTAATTTGTTATTTCCGGTTTATCCGGGTTTAGGCCCTTATGACCGTTCATCAGCCAACATCTAGATAAAAACTGAAGGTTTCAGGTGTCAGGAACATAGATGGAGAGTGCTGAAACCTGCGAAACTCGCTCGAAGCACCCGCACCGGGTCAAATTAATCAAAAAAATTCCATCCCGTTCTCGGTAAGGAAGCGGGATGGAAAAAAGGAATTGATTCCGTGGAAGCGTGTCGCCTCTTCCGCATAGTTACTGGCCCCAGTCTTCCTCCTCCTGGGGTGCTTCCTGGAGGCTGTCTTTGCCGGTCACTTCGAGTTCGGACCCGCAGTCATCGCAGGCAATGATTTCCCCTTCTTCGGTATCGGCAGCCAGGGCAATATCGGCTCCACAAACAGGACATTCCGCCATAATTCACCTCCGTATTTTT
>CALZJV010000902.1 GCA_945787595.1 uncultured Desulfobacterales bacterium
ACCCGACATTGTTCACGATAATAACATTCGCGGCCCCCGATGATGAGACCGACGCAGTCATCAACGGGATGGTCCTGATCCATCGGAATAAAAATAGGGATGCCGGCATCAGCCAGCAGTTCATGCGGTTTGTCTAGGGCATTGCCGCATAGACCATATCCCAGGACAATGGCATCCGCATAACGTCCCATATCCTTGGCTGCTTTAACAAGCCCATCCTGAAGATTGCGTTTTCGATTGTGCAGGGCCAGCTCCATCACGCGCACCAACAACTCCAATCGATCAGGACAGTTCGCATCGAATTCTCTTAGAATGGGTACCCGTCTTGGAATTAAATCTAGTGACTCCAGCGCCGCTATCATTCCCAAAGAGTATCTATCCGCGACAACCGTGATTCGGTCAATGTCCTTATCTTTTGAGAACAGATGCGCAAATTCCAATTCCAAAATTTCGCAGGTTATCACCCCCAACACTGTCATATTGAATCCCCCTGATCGACAGTATGGTTCAGCCGCTAAGGCATTAAGCTATTTCTGAGACTACGCTTGGGGAAAGTGGCCCCTAGTCAATTGAAGATTGAAGATTGAAAATTGAATATTTGTGGTATTCTATCTTTTTAATTTTGCCTTTGTAATCGATAAAGCAAGAACTATATTATACCTCGTATGAAACTTCATGAAATTCAATGTCGATTTCATGAATAAAATTAAGTAGGGTCGGCCACCGTGTCGACCATATTCCCGGATACGCGATGATCCGATGCCGGCGGGCACGGTGGCCCGCCCTACATTGAAAAAGTTTCTTTTTCGATCAGACTGGCCGCTTTTTTTGGCCGGCGGCTGGGCTGAAACCTGACACCTGAACACTGAAACCTTAATACTTCATTTTTTTACAACATGTTGTCAGAAAAATCCGATAAGAGCCTAATCCTCAAAGGTCATAATATAATTATATGTTGTTTATGCAACATTGGGGTTTACTCCAATAAGATGATGCTGTAACAGTTAAATTCAGCAGTCACATTTTGTGCAATTTGGAATTGTCTATCGATATTTTCCAATGTCCGGAATATATCAATAGAACAGGATTCGACAGAAGGGCGTCTATCTTTGGGAAATTTGCACTCTTTGGGATACGTGCACGTTTTACACAGTGCGCAATTTTCCGATACCAAACCAAAAGCCTTGTAGTATCCGGCCAAAAAAAGCCGCCGCTCCAATGCAAGGATTCCTTTCCAGGTATTTACTTGAGCACGTCGTTTTTTTTGATTATCTTTATAAAAGTCACCATTTCTTAGAATCCCACAAAGTAATAGTGCCTTGCGGTAGTCTTTTAAAATAAGCTGCATCTTTTCAGTAGTTGGTGTTTCGGGAGGACAACACCAGCTTTTGCCATATTTATTACAACCGTATTTACACTTTAAACGCACCCATGGAGCCACACAAATATCACCGGTGTCTAGGGGAATGATTTCATGGATATTGTATTTCTTTCCTAATTTCGCGAGCTCCGCGATAATATCTTTCTCTTTTCGGCTATTTTCCATGAAATAGATTTTTTTGGGGCTATGCTGCATTGTTTGCACCTATTGGTCATTTTGAAATGCAATTCATCAGTTTCTTTTTCGATTAAACAGACCGCTTTTCAGGCTATCAACAGCGCTTGAATGAAGGTCGATCTCTCACTCAGCATTTCTTCCGATCTTCCCTCCCCAAAAGGGGAGAAGGGGAGGGGGTTAAATTCAATCAGACAGTCAGAGAACGTCCGTTACTATTTTTGATGAAGAATTTCCTCGGCTACCAGTCCTTCGAGGTGTGGAAATTCATCTGTCATGTGCGGCAGTTGCATGGCTTCCATAAATTCTTGCTGGAAATTGCTTTCCACTGTCAGTTCGATATATTCGACATTACGTGAACACCAATTGGCTTCGACCCGTTTTTTGACATTCAACAATGCTGCCCGGCAGCCGTCACCGGCGGCATTGCCGACGCCCTGAATCATCTCGATCTCACAGTCCGGGAAAAGCCCCATAATCAATGCCTTCTCCCGATCCACGTGGGTCCCGAAAGCGCCGGCAATTTTAACCGAGTCGACCTTATCCAGCCCCATGCGTTTGACCATCAGCTTGCAGCCGGCATACAAAGCACCCTTGGCCAGCTGAATCTGGCGCACGTCTTTCTGGGTGACGACGATATCCTTATCAATGCTTGACTCCTCGGCCCAGGCCAAAACAAACTCAGGTTGTTTGGTGTCCGCATTGATGCGGAAACGTGGATGATCTTTCAGTGCCTTTTTATTGAAGACACCACTTTTTGCAACCACACCGGCACGGTACAGTTCGGCCAGCAGGTCCAGAATCCCCGAGCCACAAATGCCCTTGGCTTTCATTTCCTTCGGCTCGGAATACTTGCGCCAGGACTCCCGGCCGATGACTTTGTAGTCGACCTCTTTGGTCTGCGGATCGATGATGATCCTCTCCATGGCGCCTGGAGCCGCCCGCATGCCAAAAGCAATCTGAGCACCTTCAAGGGCCGGACCGGTGGCACACGATGATGAGATCAATTTGTGCCGGTTGCCCAAAACCAGCTCGCCATTGGTGCCGATA
>CALZJV010000903.1:0-1599 GCA_945787595.1 uncultured Desulfobacterales bacterium
TTGTCAAGTTCGAGGGTTAACGAAGGCTTGCGGCCCATGAGGTCTCGAAAGTATCCAACCACAAACGAATCCGGACCACAGGAAAAGTTTGTGATGTAAGTCCCGAACAGTTGCGGGTGCCGTTCAACCTGGCGGCCGGCCTTCATAATGAGCTTCCCCATTCCCCAGTACATATGTCGTTTGGAACGCTCTTGGTCCATTTCAAGAAAATCAAGCGGGATGGCCAATATGCCTCTTGAAGCGAAGTTATGAGGGATACCCTTGTGCGCTTCTTCGACGAAGCCGTTATAGGGGCGGGCAAAAATAACCACAGCAAATTTATCCGGTTCGGTTTCCAGTTGTGCAAGCGTCTGCCGACCAATGGCCTTCATTTCCGCCAGGCAGTTTTTTTGCCGGCGGACGGCTTTGTCGAAGGCACGTGTGGCTTCTTTGCGATGGATCCCTATTTGAACGGCTGCTTTCACCAACGGTTTTCTGGCATTATCCAAATCCGCGGACAGATCGATAAGCGGCGTTAAAAGCCGGGTTCCCTTCCGAGCGAGTTGATCGATCTCACTGCGAAATGTCGTCTGCAGATAAAACGTTTCGCCTTGAACCAGGGGGCATACCTGGGACTGTTGACTTGAATCTGTGTCGTTTTCAACCGGGATTGCTTTAAAATGAGGCAGAAAAATATAATCCGGAAGACTGTCTGATGACAGCAGGGCGTAAAAAAATCCATGGGTCAGTTCCACCGGGTAGCAAAAAGAGGCATTTTGCCGGTCGATACCTTCCTGGGAAGGGCTGTCGGGCATAACGATGTCATAGCCTAGCTCGGTAAAAAAATTGGAATACAGCGGGTAATAGGAATTGATCAGAAAGCTGCGATTAAAGCCGACACTGCCTCTTCGTTGAACGCCTTTGTCCCGGGCCAGACGGGCACCATATTTATTGAAAATGAGATCCTGGCGCAGGCGCACCAGATCCAATTTTTGAATGTCATAACGGACTTTATGACGTAAATTGTAGTAGCGGTTACAGGCGCCGCCAAAAGGATGTTTCTTGCCTTCAATTTCGATCATTGCAATTTCGCAGCGCCGATCGCATTTTTCTTTACCGCCGGCACAGATAAAGGGTTTTTTGTAGACCACTTCACGGTTGGCAAGGGCTTGGAGATCGAAGTGCCCTGCTGTCAGCAAGCCGCTTTCTATGCGGTTCTTAACTTCTAGGGCGACACCGAAAGCGCCCATCAACCCTGGTTCCGGCGGTACGATGATCGGTTTTCCCACTAGAGAAGCCATCGCTAGCGGTACTGCTTTGTTATAACAAACACCTCCCTGCATGAATACCTTCTCACCCACCGGTCGGTTGCCTTTGACTCGATTCGAATAGTTCATGCAAATGGAGTACACCAGACCGGCGACGATGTCTTCGTGGGCAACATTTTCATGAATGGCATTTTTGATGTCCGAGGCAATAAATGCCGCGCACTGGTCATTAAAATTGGGAGGGCGTCGGCCCTTTACCGCGATATCGGCAATGTCCTCCATTTCGACGCCCAGGGTTTCCAGGGCCGATTCTTCAAGAAACGATCCGGTACCGGCAGAGCAGGCTTCGTTC
>CALZJV010000903.1:1667-2878 GCA_945787595.1 uncultured Desulfobacterales bacterium
CGTTGATCACGCCGTCGGTTAATGCATGCAGTCCGGCAATCTGCCTTCCGGAGCCGGTAACCCCCAAACCGGTAATAAAAATCTGTGATGGATCAATATGCTGCTGCACCTGCTCGAGGATGGCGTGATAGCATTCACGGGAAGCACCGACGGGATCGCCGTTGGTACGAAGATATACAGAGGCCAGCATGGCGTCATCTGTTTCTCGCATCAGGACTGCTTTGGTGGTGGTGGAACCGACATCAAGACCCAGGATGCATGTGTCTGCAGTTTGAATGTGTCCGGTTTCGATATGCTTGAATTCCACCTGGTCTGCAAAATTTTGTAATGGCGGTAGATTGTTAAATGTGGCAACTTCAGTCAATAGCAAATTGGATCGGCCCGGATAGGGGGCTGTTTCGTTTTCCAGAGCCCACAGCGCAGCTCCCAGCGCTTCAAAATACGGGGCCTCGGGTGGTACGATCAGTCCGGAGATCTCCTGTCGAAGGTACTCGATCATCACCTGGTTTTGAGCCGTTCCACCGGCCACCATAATATTTCTTCGATCCATCTTTTTTAGGAGTTCCAGGACTTTATTTGCCATCATTTTGCAGAGGCCGGCCGTGACCTGGGATTTGGGAATCCCCTTGTTGGTGGCGTGGGTGCAATCTGATTTGCAGAACACTGAACAGCGGCCGGATACCTGATGGGCATCCTCAACGGCAGCCCATTTGGCGGCCTCATCCAACGAGACATTCATTCTGCGCAGTTGTTGCAGGAAGAATTCACCGGTTCCCGAGGCGCACTTGTTTCCGGTGATGACGTTGGTTATGCGACCCAAGCGATCCAAGGCATATACCATAAAGGTTTCCCCACCGGCTGAGACCACCGCCGGACAGTCCACATCCGCAGGTTTAACATATGGGTAGGCATGCTCGACGGCTTCCGGCTCAGGAATAGACGACAGGTTGACAAATTTGCGAAATTTTCGCCCGGTGGCCGCAATTCTATCGAATGATTCCAAATTGAGCCGGTCAAATGCAGCCAGCAGGGTTTTTTTAGGGTCTCCCTCATGGGTATAAAGGGAATAGTCTAATACTCGCGGCTTTGTATTGCCGGTTTGATTCAAGCTCAACCGTCGGTCCAGCTCCAGTTGAACGATGGACAGCGTCGATGCACCCAAACAAAGACCCAATGCTTTCAGTTTTTCAGTCATCCAGATTTCCTGCCAA
>CALZJV010000904.1 GCA_945787595.1 uncultured Desulfobacterales bacterium
ATTGTTTTATTGGTTATTGATTTCTGAGGAAATGCAACTAGGTCGTTTTGTAATAAATGGCGGGAATACAGCGTGGCAATAACATTTTTCACTAAACATAGGGGAAGTGCATAATATTATTGTCATTTGAAGCATTTTCCGGGGGGAAAAAGGGTCACTGGACGGAGGAGTCAAAAAAAGGAGGAGGAAAAATGAAAACGGTATATCGGGGAATCGTCAGTATCGTCGTATGTTTCATTTTTATTGTATCTTTTTCAGCGACTGTATCTGCCGAAGATGAAATTGAAGTGTTTGTGGTCGCAGCAGATATAAATGGAGATGCCAACTACATGGTCAGCCAGGGGAAGGGTTCTTTCTCTTCTCAAGAAAACTTGCTGTTAATGAGTGATGGCGGCCCTGTCCCAATGAGTGACAGCAGGATTACTATTTACAGCTATGGGAACGGTATGGGTGATTTTGATAATGACGGTGATTTTGATTATATAATGGGCGACGGCATCCTCGGGATGTCCACCAATATTTACTTTTTTAAAAAGATCGATGACGGCAATCTGTTTGCATCGCCGGTCGCTGTCGCGGAATGGTCGTCAGGGTATTACCCCATGGACATGGCGGTTGCCGATTTTAATGGGGACGGCAACCTTGATTTTGTCATGTCGTATTATAACAGCCCTAATTGCGGGCTGTACATAGGCGATGGTGCCCCTGCCCCTGATTATACCCTTGGATTTACAAGTTCATTATTAGAAAATGCGGCGCCAAACATATCGGCCGGCGCGGATGCAGCCGATTTTGATAACGACGGGGATGTCGATTTTGTCATTGCCCCGATGTCTACCGGTGAGCCCTTCTTCTTTGTCAATCTTAATGATGGTAAGGGGAACTTCGAGACGAAAACTTTTGAGGGCTTAAAGGATGCTAATGGAAATTATATTCCGTATTATGGGGTTGCAGCGGCTGATTTTGTTGTTGACAGCAACGGTTATGTGGATATTGCGGCGGCAACTAATGGCTATCTGGATATATTTAAGGGCAACGGTGACGGCACGTTTGTATGGGAGGCCAGTTATGCGTATGATCTGAACTCAAAGTCACCGCTCGATAATTATGACTTTAACGGCGACGGAATTCAGGATCTGGTGGCTGCAAATTTCGGCGCGGACGGTGCAGCGGTTGCCATTTTGCTGGGCAAAATTGACTACAGTGACGGCTCTTTCTCTTTTGAAGATCCGGTAATTTATGGAGGCGGCACCAGCGGTCCGCGCAATGCCGTATCCGCGCCACCGTCACCACCACCTTCTTCAGAACCCAACATGGAGCCGGTTGCCGTCGTCGACCCCATTCACATGGAGGTAACCGTCGGAGAGGAAATCGTATTTGACGGCTCGGCCTCCTATGACGATGACGGTGAGATTAAATGTGCTAAGCCTTTCAAAGGCTGGCGGCAATACCGATGTGTTAAGCCTTTCAAAGGCTGGCGGCAATATCAATGGCGGCAATACCGATGTGTTAAGCCTTTCAACGGCTGGAGGCAATATCAATGGCGTCAATACCTATGAGGCTGCGCCGTCTCATAGCTATTATGACATTGGTAAATACACCGTAACCTTAAAGGTCACGGATGACAAGGGCGCCACGGCCAGTGTCCAGGCAGAGGTTAACGCGCTGCCGGTAGCGGCAACAATTCGGTTTAAACCTCACACGCTTAATTTGAACAGCAAGGGTAAATGGATCCGGGCAACCATCAGACTGCCTTACGGTTATGATGCGAGAAAGATCGATGACCCCAGCACTTGTCTTGTCTTGGAGGACGGGTCCCGGATATATGCGTATTCAAACTACGGACGCGGTTTTCTTGCTAAATTAAGAAAGAGACTTTACCGGAAAAGAAGAGCCCTGACGATAAGATTTGATCGGCAAGATCTTATTCAGAAAATAAAAATTCCTTCAGATAACACCACATTAATGGTACAGGGAGTTGTACTGGACAGTGTTGGCGCCTGGGTAGGATTCAAAGGCTCCGGAAAAATCAGGACCATAGAAAAGAAAAAGAAACATAACTTTTGGAGAAAGTATTGGAAGCGATATTTCAAACGCTTTTCTAAAAATCATAGATCAAATTACCGGAGATAGTTCTCATATCGAGAGATGATTCCTATTTTTAAATAGTGTCATAGCGTTGCTATTATTAAGACGAAACTTTAGAGGGTGGGGCTAAACGGCCCTGCCCTTTTTTATTTTTAAATCGGGCGTATTTTTGGCTAGTCTGTAGATTAACAACTAATTTTGCTGCTTGAAGGTCTGGATGTAAAATTTGGTATATTCGATCTCTCATCTTCAGTGATGAGTCAATCATCCTCAAAATTATTTGGTTAAGATAAATAAATGCCCATATTACCAAAGGAGGAATTGCCCCTGGCTACCTGGAAAGAGTATTTGCAAGAGAACGCATCAGGATTTCTTGAAGAGCTCGTTAGGTTTTGCCGTATCCTCAGTATTTCAAGTTTGCCCGTGCGAACCCTACCGTAAAAAAAATCGTGTCGCCGATGGAATCGGCAATAAATCGGGTTCGGGGTCGGTCGTAGATCTCTTCGGCGGTGCCGCCCTGCGCGATCTTACCTTCTTTTATAATGGCTATCCGATCACACATATTGAGGGCTTCCTGCTGATCGTGGGTCAGGTAAACGAACCTTGAACCCAGGCGGTGCTGGATGTTTTTTATTTCGATATGCATCTCGCGGCGAAGCTTAAGGTCAGGAGAGCCCAGGGGTTCGTCAAACAAAACCACATTGGGCTCAAGGATCAGAGTCCGAGCGAGTGCGACCCGCTGTGCTGCTGGCCACCGTTGAGTTGCTTCGGATACCGCTTCCCAAGGCCATCGTAATGGACCGCCTCAGGGCAGCCGCCCTCCTGGTTGATCTCTTTGGCAGGCAGTTTACGGATCTTTAAACCTTAAGATTGGTTGGTAAACAACGTCATTTGGTTAAACCGGGCCAGATGTTGGAACACCATCGTGGTGTTGCGACGATAAGCGGGCCACCGACCTAACAGTTCATTGTGGAGGTAGATCACTCCAATGTCCGAAATGATACCCCCCCGATAATGAGCATGGTCATGGTTTTACCCAAACTGCTGGGGCCAAGGTTACTGAAGAATTCATCACCGCCCGTTTCATGATAACGGATCCATTGAGTTTGCCTCTTACCGGAAGTGAAATTAACCGAAAATCGTTTTCGACCGTCTTCAAATCAGGCAACAACTTCACCATCCAGAATATTATTGCGAAACCGGAATTGCAGCTTCTGCTGACCGTTTTCATACCAGTCCGTATACAAGCCATTTTTTCGGCCGTTGTTAAATTCGACTTCTTCGGCTTTGGTGCCATCCGGATACCAGCGTGTATACATTCCATGTTGAGTATTGCTGCCGTCATATTCTTTAAGACCGTATTGTTCCGCAATTTGATCATTCGGGAAATGCGTTATCCTAGTCTCAGCGGCATTCGCAATCAAGGGTAGCGAAGACACCAGCGCTACAACCAAAAATAGATTTGCAAACGTTCGCATTTTACACCTGGGTTCGTTCGTTGAAACGTATACCTGACCAATCCAGCCGGATGGGAGGTGAACGCTAATGGAAATAAAGAGGCACAATAATTATGACCCGACGGTTTTTTACTTCGAAAACGTCTTTCTCAGGTAGTTGTGCAGGTCGGCGGCCACCGGCAAGTCCACTACCTGGATCGCACCCGACTTAACCTTCTTTTCAATTACCTTCAATTTTGTCCTTGTGTCTTGGGGCACGGCCTTATTCGGCTCCAATAGATAGATCGCG
>CALZJV010000905.1 GCA_945787595.1 uncultured Desulfobacterales bacterium
ACCGGATTTTTGGAAAATAAGCCTCTTGATGAACATTTTCGGCGGCAGTGATTCCCTGATGTACACCCGTTTGCGGGACGATCTCGGTTTGGTGTATTCCGCTGGATTTTATCAAACCTACAAATGGAGCGCAGGGGTTCTCTCCGGTTACATCGGCTGCAAAGGGGATAAAACTGCAGCCGCAATTGCGCAGACCATCAAGATCATGAATTCCCTGCGCCAGGATGTTCCCGAAAAAGAACTCGAGCAGAAGCGACTGGACGCGCTAAACAGTTTCGTTTTTAATGTGGATACCCCGGCGGATCTGGTAAACGTTTATGGCCGCTATTACATGCGCAACGAACCCCTTGATACCCTTGAAAAAATTCAGGATGCTTTTTTCAAAGTTAGCCGGGACGATCTTCGCCGGCTTGCGCGGCAATACCTCGATCCGGGCAAAATTCAGATTTTCGTGGTCGGTGATAAGCAGATTAAAGTTATAAACGATCAAGGTGCTGAAGCGACTCTGGAAGAGACGCTGATGAACCTGGCCGAATCGCTCGGGCTGCCCTATCGGGAAATAGAATTACGGTAGACCACCATGGATTGAATATTGTCGAATGAAGATTGAATATTTAAGGTCCGCCTCTCTCCGAGCTGGAAGCTGGCGGATCAATTTAAAAAAAAATCAATGAACCCGTCGCAGCAAGCTGCATGGAACTATACCCTAACCCGGCTAAACCGGAAAAATGGCCACAAAGGCACCAAGACACAAACAATAAATTTTTATTATTGGTTAAATTCGTGTCTTGGTGTCTTGGTGGCGAAAATATTATGTTAGAAAAATCCTTCGCAAACATGATGGGATTTCAATAAATAGATACTAATAGAGGTTAGATTGACGGAGCGAAGCGACATCCACAAATATTCAATCGTCAATCTTCAATAGTCAATTCCGGTTTATCCGGGGTAGGGTTATGCCCCTTTTTAACTACTATCACCATCAGTGGTGGCTCCATGATCATATCCACCAGCCGGCCATATTTTGCGCCCTACCCCGGATTTTTCTGCCAGGCAAATCTGTGCGATATTTTTGTCATTCTCGATACCGTTCAGTACCCCCGCGGCACCACCTGGATCACCCGGAACCGATTCAAGAACGACCAGGGGATCCTGTGGATGACGATTCCCGTAAGGAAGAAAGGATTGGGGCTGCAATGCATCGATGACGTGAGCATTTGCCAAGATGGCCGGCAGGCCCAAAAGCATCTGCTAAGCCTGAAACAAGCCTATGCCCATGCTCCCTATTTCTCCGAGCATCTGCAGTTTGCGGAAAAATTATTTTCAACCGCATTCGACCGGCTCATTGATTTTAACATGGCGATCATCGGCCACCTGATGCTGTATCTTGGTGTCGACACCGAGATCAGACGGCTTTCCGAGTTGAATATCAAGAGCGGTGGCGATGATTTGCTCATAGAAATATGCCGGTTCTTCAATGCTTCTACCTATGTGGCCCCGGCTGCAGCCGGCAAGCATCTTAATGCCGATCTTTTTGAGGAAGCCGGCATCGAGCTGCGTTATGGGGCGATTTTATCCCTGATCTTTCGGCGTTTGATATCCTGTTTAATTGCGGCCCCAAAGCGCGCGAGATCATCTTCTCCGACTAACTGCCGCAACAAACGACGAATTCGCCGTAAAATAAATTGAGGGGTCGGGGAGTTTCTCAAAGCCGATCCGCTGCATGGATAATCACCACCGAAACCGCATGAACTCGACCTTAAGGCATCGTAATGAATGAACAGCAATCAAAATGAAAACAGAGATTTGTGCACAATGCCGGGATTAGATGTTAAATAAATGCCGCAGCGCAAAGCTGTTCATCCATAACGATCCCTAATGGTCTCAGACAGCATCCGGTTTCGGTGGCGATCATCCACTCCGCTATAAATATAGGTTTACGCTGAATACTCCCCGATCCCTTAATTAATTAGGTGGCGCCTGAACTGTGATTCAATCGTGGTTGGTTGTACGTGGCCGTTTTAAGTTGATTGGCTCGCCTGAGTTGAGCGGGACCCCTAAATATTGTAAAAGACAGAATACATCAAATATTCAATCTTCAATTTTCAGTATTCATTTCTCGCCGGTGTGCTGAAATCGTCCAAAAAGCCATACAGAAAGGTTTCCATTCCGCGGTGGGGTGGCGGCTGGGTGGGGATGAGGCCGGGAGTATATCCCCGTTTGCGAAACGGTTCCAGAAATTCATTGTTGCGGCTGATGACATGCAGAGGAACCGACCATGGTTGGTTTTTTCCGGTGATCTGAACATTGGGTTGATGGTCGCCCAGTACGATGATCAGGGAGTTATGGTCTAAATATCGCAGGATGAAATCGGTGATGACTTTGAGCTCATATGTAATGGCCGTCACATAGCCCTCTGAGGCATTGCTCAGATCGGGCCAGACAATGGGGAATGTGACGACCTCCATTTGGTGATAAATTTCGCCCGCCCCTATATGTGACCAATCTTTCAGATACGGTGGCTGACGGTGGAAAGGTGCGTGGCTGGTTACCAGAATAAACTCTATGAACAGCGGTTGTGTCCGGTTTTGAATTTCATGGCGATAGATGTAATTGAGAACATATTGATCCGGCATGGTGGACCATCCGTACATGGGTCCCTTGTAGTCGAAATTCCAGGCGTAGTATTTTTTCTGATAGCCAAAAAAGGTCCCCTGCGGCCAGGGCCATTGAGTACCCGGCATAGCGCTGATGGTTCGATAGCCTGCATCGTTGAAAAAATGCGCAATCGTTTTGGCTTTCGAAGTGATCATCAAATTATAGTGCATATGGCTGTTGAGTTTAACCCCCCCGGCCAGGGTCGCATGGGCCAGCCAGGAGGTGCCGCCATAGGTGGGCGAGCTGAAGAAGGTCGATAGGTGGGCGAGCTGAAGAAGGTCGAACAAACCTGGAAATCCCGGGCGTTGAGGTTTCTTTTAATGACATCCAGAACGGGTTTAAATTTTGAGAAATGGCGCCTGTCCGCAAATATGGTATGCCCGTAAGACTCAACAAAAAAAATAAATACATTTGCACCGTGCAGTTTATCCAGAGATGACGGGATTTGCTCGCCTGTTTTCATGGTGCTATCAATGAGGCCCAGTTGCCGGGCACGATGGCCTTTAATATGAAGAATAAAATTAAATTCCTCAACCACCCGATGAAAGAAGCCCTTGGCAAGGAATGTCCCGGGAAAGCGGATTAGGTTGTCCGGCAGATAGGACAGCACTACGAGGCCTGCGGCAATCAGCCCCAATACAGCACGGCGATTTCGATGATAGGCCAGGAAATGGTGAATGCTTTTAAACGACAGCCAGATACCCGCGCTGATGAGGGTCAGCAGGATCACCGCCAGACTTGCAGCAACAGTAAAAGTTTTCGGTGAAAAGGTAGTGTATAGAAGGTGAATGAGGTCGGGAACAAATTGGGCATCCAGAAGGAGATTAAACGGCCGAAAAAAAAACATCGGCACCAGGATATCGCCGATACGGAAAAGGCGCAGAAATATCACAAACACAGTCATGGGCAGGTAAAGTGCAGGATGAAAACGCAATCCCAGACAGGTTGCCGCCAATGGGATCATCACAATCCCCAACGCTTCCGGAGAAACTTTAAACAACGTCTGCAGATGCAACTGCTGGGCCGGATATATTATATTCATCAGGACATTGAGAAAGGCCCAAGCCAGCAAAAATGTCAGGGTAGGTTTAATTTTTTCAGATAGCGGGCATGGGGACATTGGCAGATTTCTTATTTAAAAAATTAGTCAGTGATTTGTTATTATAGAAATATAGATCTTGCTGTCAATACCATTCGAAGAAACATAGAAGGGTATTTTTTGAAAAGCAAAAGCTTAAAAAATATGCGGCTTGCTTATAAATCCCAAAAACACCCAGCAGGATCTGATGGCTCAGAAATTTGCCGGAACATTTAATACGTTGTTATGATACCATTGGTCTTTACCGAACTGTTCTCGATGAGAATTAGAATTATCACAGCTCATAATAGATGTGAATTTTTTCTAAAACAGAATTGATGAAAGAATCCCTAAACTGGGATAAATTTTAGGGAATTGATCCGGATGGAAGACTGCAAACGGTTTTATTTTGGAAAATAATGGCCGTTGCATATTTTACACAGATGAAGTTTAGACTGTCTGCGTGAAGTACTGCTCAATCTTCCTAAAAGAGCACATGAGTTTAAAAAAAATAATTCGTATATGTCTTGTCATAGGGAATCGCATTGAGATCATTTAAACGATACTGTCAAAAAAATCGCAAAAAAGAACAGTTGCGGGAAGTATGAAAAAGCGATAAGGACATCAGGCACACATCCTGCGAAGCTGTCGGTGAGTCTGCCCCAGACAAATTGATCACGGCGGTCACCGGCAGTTCATTT
>CALZJV010000906.1 GCA_945787595.1 uncultured Desulfobacterales bacterium
ATGATGATTTTACGAAACCCGCCGCAGATTTAGAATCCTGCGCCAAGGCGGACCTTGCGGAAAAGGCGAACCAAACGTTAAAAGAAGTAAAATCACTTGTTATGGCCATTGTACCGCCTGTCATCGATACAGAAGGCATTGCAAGGGGATAACCAATTTGATCCGGGCAACCAAAGCGCTGATTTAATCTATGTTTCAGGCGCTGCCTGTTATGTTGAAAATTAATGTTTTAGGTTTATCGGTCGATATAAAAAAACAAAGCTATAGATTACGAGGTGCTATGACTTCATTTGATGAAAAATACCAGGGGCAGAAAGATGCCAAAATCATGATAGTGGACGACGAGCCGATTAATATTGATGTGGTTCAAGCGTTCCTTGAAGAGGAAGAATATCGCAATTTTGTTACCGTTGACGACTCGAGGCAAGCAATGAAAGTAGTCGAAGAGACGCGCCCCGACCTGCTGCTCCTCGATCTCATAATGCCAGAAGTGTCCGGCTTTGATATTTTGACAAGGGTGCGCGCTCACCCCAAGTTCAAATACCTTCCCATCATCATATTGACGGCATCCACGGACACGGATAACAAACTGATAGCACTGGACCTTGGTGCCACCGACTTTCTGGCAAAGCCTCTGGACCAGAGTGAATTAGGTCTGCGCGTGCGCAATACCTTGGCCGCCAAAGCCTATCAGGACCAACTGGCGTATTATGATGCCCTGACAAAGCTTCCCAACCGGCATCTGTTTCTGGAAGATCTTTCATGGGCCCTGAAAACAGCTAGGCGTCATAAGGAGAAGCTGGCACTGTTAAGTATAGAGGTTGACAATTTCGATAAGGTTAACGACACGATCGGGCTCAGTGCGGGCGACGAGGTTTTGCGCCTGGTTGCTCACCGAATTCAGAAAGTAATTAGAGAAGTTGATGTTCTGGGCCGCTGTGCTGATGATGAAGGTGCCAGGATGGCATTATTCCATCTGGACGGCGGCGGTTTTTCACTGCTCATCAACCGAATACAGGCTGCTGAACATTCAGCAGTTATAGCAAAGCGCATCATCAATGAACTCAGAGTCCCCATGCGCATAGGTGGGGATGATATTTATGTCACGGCAAGTATCGGAATAGCAACCAATCCGCCTGAAAGTGATGAGTCTTCCGAATTGCTGCGTCTTGCATCGAGTGCCAAGGATTATGCCAAAAAACTGGGGGGGAATTCCTTTCAGTTTTCCTCCGCCGCTATAAATGCAATGTATGAAAAGCATCAGAGACTTGAAGCCAAGCTTCGAAAAGCACTGGAAAAAAAGGAGTTTGTTTTATACTACCAGCCCAAAGTGGAGATAAAAACGGGTGTCGTGAAGGGTGTCGAGGCACTCTTGCGCTGGGAAAGCGATGAAGGTCTCGTTTCTACTCGAATACCCCTCGGTATGGCGGTGAATTTATCTGCAAGGCAGTTTAGCGATGCCAATTTTCTGTCGACGACAAAACAGATCATCAACAGCAGTGGCATAGATAAGCGCTTTCTGACCCTCGAACTGACTGAAAGCCTTTTGCTGGGTAATATCGACGACAAAATTAAACTGCTGAAAAGCTTAAAGGAAATGGGACTGAAGCTGTCACTAGACGATTTCGGAACAGGATATTCTTCGCTTAGCTACCTGAAAAAGCTTCCCTTAGATGAATTAAAGATCGACCGCTCCTTCATCATGGAAGTGTCAAAGAGCACTAAAAGCCGGGCCATTGTCTCGACCATTGTTTTTCTCGCACGAAGCCTCAAGCTGTCCACCGTGGCCGAGGGGATTGAAAAAAAAGTAGAACTGGAGTTCATGCGGAAATTAGGTTGCCGGCAGTATCAGGGATACTATTTTAGCCATCCGGTTCCAAGCAATGAGCTCGTCGATCTGCTAACTCATAATTGATAGTTGAAGACTTTTTTTGGCGATTAAAGGCAAAAACCATTCAAAAAAGGATTGATCCATATTCAGTGTTGAATGAAATAATTGAAATTGGATCGCAAGACAACATGAAAAATTTGAAAATTCTCGTAGCCGATGACGAAGAAACGATCCTGGGATTATACGACCAAATTTTAAACAAACATTGCAGCTCAATTGAGACAGAGTCTGAAATAGATGACCATGATTCCAAGTCGTTCAGTGATCACGGCAATAAAGAGGCCCTTGACCCGGCAATTCCCTTCTATGAGTTGACACTTTGTAGCCAGGGACTAGAGGCAGTTGAAGCGGCACAGGCGGCTGAGGCAGCCAGCGATCCTTTTGCAATTGCATTTCTAGATGTTCGAATGCCTCCCGGCCCGGATGGCATTTGGACTGCGGAAAATATTAGGGCAGTCTGTCCTGATACTCAGATTGTTATCGTAACGGGATACTCTGACATTGATCCTAGCGATATTGAACGGCGGGTTCCACCGGTGGATCGTTTGCTTTATATTCAAAAGCCATTCCACCCGTTTGAAATTCGTCAATTTGTGGCGACTTTATCGGCCAGATGGACGGCTGAGAGAAAGATGCGGAAAATGAACGAGCAATTAGAGTCGATAGTTGATCAACGTACATCTGAATTAACAAAAGCCAATCAAAAACTGGAACATCAGGCCACACACGATTCCCTCACCGAATTGCTGAATCGAAAGGCCGTATTTAGTGCATTAGATCGTGAACTAAGCCGTATGCGGCGCACCGGTGAACCCGTGAGTTTGATTATGGCTGATCTTGATCATTTCAAGCTGGTCAATGACAGATATGGACACAGGGCAGGGGATGAGGTTTTAATCGAGGCGGCCAAGCGCATGTCCAGC
>CALZJV010000907.1 GCA_945787595.1 uncultured Desulfobacterales bacterium
AAACGCTACGGTTCGCAGGTATTCGAGGTCGAATTTTGCCAGGAAAAATGTGTTGGTCAACCAGGTGATGATACCGGCCATTACCAGTACAAAGACCACTGCCATGGCCATGCCGATGGCGGTCTCCATTTTTTTGGATGTTCCCAAAAAGGGACAGTTGCCCAGATACTGGGCCAGCAGGATATTATTTATGAGGATACAGCTGATGGCAAGGACAATTAAATCACCCATGGATGTCTCCTATTTTTTCCCAACCAGGTTCATGAAGCACAACATTAGACCCAGGGCCATGAAGGCGCCGGGGGCTTCAACCATAAATGAAAACGGTTGAAAAGAAGGACCAAATATCTGGATTGGTGTAACCCAGATGGTAAGCATACCGGTTCCAAGCAATTCACGGACAGCAGCCAGGGCCATAAGAGATAGTGTAAATCCGACCCCAATACCAAGTCCGTCCAGCAAGGATCGAACCACACCATTTTTAGAGGCAAAGGCCTCGGCACGACCCAGTACGATGCAGTTGACCACAATCAACGGAATAAATATGCCGAGTTTGAGAAATAGTGGGTAGGCGTACGCCTGCATCACAAGCTCGACAACGGTGACGAAGGTGGCAATGATGACGATGAAACAGGCAATCCGAACCTTTGCCGGGATAAGCTTACGCAACACCGATACCAACACGTTGGAGCCCACCAGCACAAATGTGGTTGCGACTCCCATTCCGATCCCGTTTTCAACCGATTTGGTCACCGCCAAAACAGGGCAGAGACCGAGTACAAGCCGAAAAGGCGGTACTTCATCCCACAGTCCCTTAACAAATTCCTGCGTCAGAGATTTCGCCATTTAGTTCCCCTTATTTATTAAAGCCCAATAATTTCTCTTCGATCTGAGGTTTCAGCTTCTGGTATATTTCGCTAGCATCCGTGGCCGCGGCAGAGACTGCCCTGGATGTAATCGTGTGACTTTAAATGGTTCTTCGAAGGCAAGGTCCTTAAACTGAGACACAAAGTTGGGGTCGCTTTTGGCTTTGGCGCCCATGCCGGGAGTCTCAGCATGAGTCGTCACGCCAACGCCTATCAGGTTACCATCTTTAACGTTGATCCCGACCATCAGACCGACCTCGCCGCCGTAGCCCTTACCCGAAGTTTCAAAGGCGATGCCCCGGGGATCGCCGTCGAAACTGCCGACAAAAAATGTCCTTTCAACGTCGCCGTCCTTGATGGTAAATCGGTCGGCGATGGGGTTGTTGCCGGCCCCTTCGAAAATGGTTCGAACGGCAGGGCCTTTTACGAACTCCAACACCTGATTATCGATCCGTTCCTGGGTACTGTTGCGCAGATAGGCCAGCACACCTCCTGAAAAAAAGCTTAGGATAGTAAGGACGACCACCATTTTTATCATTTCACGCATTTTACACAGCCTTTCCCAAAGCTTGCGGTCTGATTTTGTCCAGCAGCGGATTGACAAGATTGATGACCAGGATGGCCAAAATTACGCCATCGATGTAGGCGCCGATATTGCGAATTAAAACAGTCATTATTCCGCCGGCAATCCCATAAATCAGCATTGGTATGGTATTTACCGGTGAAGAAGAATCATCGGTGGCCAGGAAAAAGGCACCCAGCAAGGTGTAACCGGACAGAATGTGAATGCCGGGCCCGACAAAGCGGACCGGATCAATCTGGCTGAACAGTAAGGCAGTCAGGTACACACCGGCCAGAAATGTGAGAGATATTTCCCAGCGGATAAACCCTTTTAGCATCAAATAAATTCCACCCGCAATGAGACCCAGCCCGAAGGTGGCGCCCAAACCACCGATCTGTCTGCCCCATAGCAGATCTTCCAAGCGGAGCGATTCCAAGGATGCAGATCCAAAATGTTTGGCGAGTGCCAGTGGATAAATGGCAGCGAAGTCAAAATCATAATTCAGCAGCATGCCGTCGAAATTGAAAAGATCCTTCCAGGATATCATCATGATGGCCACTGCCAGCGCCGCCGGATTGAAGGCATTGCTGCCGATGCCGCCAAAGATCTGTTTGCCGATCACCACGGCAATAAATGTACCGGTGATTACCGCCCACCATGGCATCGTGGCGGGAAATAACATGGCAAGCAGCAGACCGATCAAGGCTGCATTGCCGTCGCCGATGGTGACCGGTCGCTTGGCCGAAAACGGGGATGCCATAGTAATAGATGCCTGCCAGGACCGCCGGCAGGGCGGCCAGCATGGTGTGATAATTGCGACTGGTAATTCGGCTGCCGTTGTGCCAGAAAGGCGCGTGTGAAACGATCAACTTTTTTTGCTCAGGCATCCGTTGCCTCCGTCCCCTCTGTTGTTTCCGTTGTTTCCATAACCTCTGACGCTTTTGCCCGGTCGAGTTCATATTTGGCTAATTTAATATACTGAAATATCGGTATCTTGGATACACATACAAAGCTGCACAGGCCACATTCAATACAGGAAAACAGATCGTAGTTGTCGGCGCCTTCTTCGTAATGACCGGCTTCTAAAAATCTCACCAGCATGTGTACCTGTATCCGTGCAGGACAGGCCCTGACACATTCTCCGCAATTTATGCAGGGATAATCCGATGCATAGGCGGCGTCGGACCGATCAATAACGACGATACCGTCCGTGTCGGGCATCACCGGATGATCCAGCGAATATACCGCTGAACCTGCCATGGGGCCACCGAAGATAATGCGGTCTTCTTCGTTGATGGAGACGCCGTATGTATCTAAAATATCCCGGATGGGGGTGCCGATGACGGTTTCAATCAAGCGCTGGTTCCCGTCCTTGGTTACCAGGGTAAGAATTTTACGAACGGGTATTTGCCCGTTGCCAAAGGCGGTGCCGATGGATGCCGCCGCTTCGGCGGTCAGAAAACAGACGCCTTGCTCCGTGCAGGATCTTCCAGCCGGCACAACCTCTCCCAGGACATTTTTCATGATCATTTCGGGCAGGGCCGCAGGATAGCCGGTGTCAATGTTTTTCACCTGGGCACCGATGTGACCGTAACCCTGCATGGATTCACCGGCCGTGATCAGAATAATCTTATCGATGCCGGTGATGTCCTTTAAAATTCCGATTCCCTTCTTAATGTCATTAAGCCTGGATTTAACGATAGACTGATTGGTGCCGATGAGCAGGTCGCTGTCGGCACC
The DNA here is from genome assembly GCA_945787595.1 of uncultured Desulfobacterales bacterium. The sequence goes on from CALZJV010000907.1 coordinate 3,169, forward strand.
CATAATCACAATGGTATGAATTTCGGTTTCGGGCTCGGATAAAGCAGACAGCGGCGGATTGCCCGGCGCAAAGGAGAGAAATTCGACGGCGCCAGCTAAATCGGGGGTCTGGATTTGCTTTTTAAACTGATCGTCGATAACCTCATTTTCATCGATATTGACGGTGATGGCGCTATAGGTTTTGCCGAAATCTCCGATATGCGGCGAAATAGACGATAAGGTTCCGGTGACACTTGAAATGACATAAGCCGGATCATCGGCGAAAAGGGATATTTTTTGACCGGTCTTGACCTTGTCGCCGGTCTGAAATGAAGCCGGGGCGTTTTGATTGCCGTTTTTGCTGTGAAACAGAATGACCTTTTTGGTCGGCATCACCTTTTCGGGTTCAGGCTGCCGGGCGGGCAGCAGTTCGTACTCTATACGAGAGCGGGATAA
>CALZJV010000908.1 GCA_945787595.1 uncultured Desulfobacterales bacterium
TCGACGGTTACGTCACCAACCTGAATCTGAGGCTGGGCAGTCAGGCCGTCGAGAACCAGGCTATTCTGGCATTGGTGGATGTGAAGAGCTACTGGGTTGTAGGGTTTTTCAAGGAAAACTACATCGAAGGGATTCGCGAGGGCGACCGGGCGATCCTCACCCTCATGAGCTACCGCGATAAACCCATCGAAGGCCGTGTCGACAGCCTGGGCTGGGGCATCGCCCAGGACGACGGCAGCACTGGCTTTGACCTGCTGCCGACGATCAGCGCGACCTTCGAGTGGATTCGGCTGGCCCAGCGCGTGCCCGTGCGCATTCACCTCGATAAAGTGCCCGAGGAAGTCAAGTTGCGAGTGGGCACGACCGTTTCGGTCCTGGTCATGACGGGAACCAGCGGCAGCGAGAGAAAAATGGCGGCAGTGGCAGCACCGCGCGCGCTGCAGTGATGCTCTGGCATGGTTTTAGCTTTTTCCAAAAGGGACACGGATAAACACGGATAACACGGACAAAGCAGATATCTGAAGGAGAAACGCAAAATGGCTAAGGAAAAAGTGAAACATTTGAGTGGCGTGTTTGCCTCTGTTTTTGCCCACGCCGGGCACATCACAACCTAGGTTATGCGGTTCAGGGTTGAAAACCTCCAACCATTTTATATTAATAGGATTTTATCATCAGCATGTTCATAAAGCCGTTTCACCCAATGGGTGAAAGAGGCCAATCCAAACTTACCTAGAACCGATCACTTTAGGTACAAAAGAAGAAGCGAAAGAAATCAGTGGTTTAGCAGATCATGAATTCGAAAAAGCATACGAGAGGTTCTGGATCCAAAACCTTTTTTATTAACGTATTTCTTCCCCATCCTGATTCCATCCTACAGCCTGTCACCCAATTCCACAGAAATTTCTTCACAAATTTTTACGATATAGTCCCAGGAATCAAAAGGCGGTTGGATGCCCTTATACTGAGAAAGATCAATTTGTTCGAGATCTCCTGGTTTAGGCTCAGCCAATTGTCGAATAAGCTGAACAATCGGCGACGCTTGGCTGCCCCTTATTAAATCCGAATAAAAGTCGTCAAAGTCGATCAAGACTTCCACGGTGTCTTCAATGCCCATATGTTTGGCAAGGGCTGCAAAATCAATGTAATCACGTGTCGCATTGCGGGAAACGATCATCCACCCCTTGGTTCGGATCATTTCCGGTAGGGTCGGTGTGGTGAGCGATTTACCTGTGATGTGGATCTGTTCCGTCTCCAAGGGCCGGTTTCGTCTTAATTGACGAACGCCGGTTTCAACGCCTTGAAAGTTTCCCAATATTAATTTCGGTGGATGAATGCGGGCTGTCTCCCAATCGTCTCTGCCTTCAAGAAAATCGAGAACCTCTTCATAATTCTCTTTCAGATCAGATAAAATATGATCCGCATCAAACGAATAACGATGCTTGAGATGGACGGCCGCAGCGCTGCCACCGATCATCACACTGCCGGTAAGAAGTTCCTGAAAATTTGCCGCAGCCTCAAGAAGCTTCTGCCACCGCTGCCAATAGATATCATCACTTTTCCCCATGAATTTTCTCAATATACAGCCTAAAGAACTTCGGCCACCCGTATACTTTCGAATGCGGTATAGCCCTTCTTACTGCGTCCGCTGCTTTAGCATTTCTCTTCACTTCACGGATAAGCGCGCATATATCTTTTTCCAGGCCTCGCTCCCAGATCGAATGTATAATGGCTACATTCCATTGGTTATTTTTAGTGTTGATATGGCGATGTTCCATTGATAACCAAACCGATCGTTACGTGTGCATTAATTTACTATTACAAATTTTATCTTGCAATGTCAAGGGGATGAGGTGACTGCGAATGAATGGACTGCGTAATCTGCTGTTTGGCGGGTTTGCTTCTGCAAATCAACGCGCTGAATACGGTGTCCTGACTGAGAATCTAATTTTTACAGAATTGTGCAAACACACAAATCCTTTACTCGATACGATATTGTACTGGCGATCGAGTTTCGCTACAGAAACGGAATCTCTAATCGATATCCAACACACTTTCCACATACCACCTTCCAACTTCCTGGTGCGAATCTTTATTCAAAATCGAAAACCTGGTCCTCAGGGCCAGGTCAGAGGTGATCGGCTCTGCCATAGATCAAATCTGTTCAAGGTTTCAGGTGTCAGGTTTC
>CALZJV010000909.1 GCA_945787595.1 uncultured Desulfobacterales bacterium
TCGATGACATCGATAGCTTTGTCCGGCAAATATCGATCATTGAGAAATTTGGAGGACAGTTCTGCCGCCGCTTTCAAGGCTGAGTCGGTATATGCAATACCATGGTGCTCCTCATAGCGTGATCTCAGTCCTTTTAGTATCTGCACGGTTTCGGAAACAGGAGGCTCAAAAATCTCGATTTTTTCGAAGCGACGCGACAAGGCGCGGTCTTTCTCGAAATGGGTTTTGAATTCTTCAAAAGTGGAGGAACCGATGCAGCGGATTTCCCCGCTGGTCAGAACCGGTTTCAGAATATTGGAGGCATCCATGGAACCGCTGCTGGTGGCGCCGGCACCGACAATGGTGTGAATTTCATCAATAAACAATATGGCTTTGGGTCTTTTTTTGAGCTCGGCAATGACCCCCTTCAAACGCTGTTCGAAATCACCGCGAAACTTGGTGCCGGCCAGCATTCCGCCGAGATCAAGTGCAAAGATTTGAACTTCTTTTAGCAGCTCTGGGATGTCTCCACCTTGTATCCTCTGGGCCAGTCCTTCGGCCATGGCCGTTTTTCCGACTCCCGGATCACCAATATAAACCGGGTTATTTTTGCGACGGCGGCAAAGGACCTGCATGGTTCGTTCCATTTCGGTCTTGCGGCCGATAAGCGGGTCCAGCTTGCCCTGGGCGGCAAATTTAATGAGATCCGTCGTAAAGAGTTCCAGTGGATTCGTCTTTTTCTTGCGCTTTTCTTTAGAAGACTTTGTCGATTCGTCTGGGGATTCCTCGTGAGTGGTTCTGGAAACATTATGGGAAATGAAGTTCAACGCGTTGAAACCCGATTGTTTGCTGAAGCACATATTCATTGCCGGCGGGAATCCGTTCGATTTTTTCCTCAAAAAAGTCTTCAATTGAGGCAACCAGGTTTTCAACATTTCCGCCGCAATTCTCAACGATGTCAATGCCGGTTGGATCGTACAGGATTGCAAAAAGGATGTGCTCGATGCTGACATATTCGTGACGTCTTTTTTTTGCCTCTCTGACAGCAAAGCCAAGAGTAGCACTGAGTTCTTTGCTGATCATAATCTATTCTCTTTCCATTATACATTTTAAGGGAAACCCGTTTTCCCGGGCTAGATCTACCACCGTGTCCACTTTGGTTTCTGCTATTTCATAAGGATATAGGCCGCAAACCCCGATACCGATGCGGTGCACATTGAGCATAATTTGCATGGCCTCCTCCGATGACTTCTGAAACACATAAATCAAGACTTCGACCACAAACTCCATGGTGGTGTAGTCATCATTGAGAAGCATCACTTTGTACATGGGCGGTTCTTCGACATCTATATCAGTCTGGGAACCGACACCTTCCTCTATTTCAGAATCGTAGTGGCCCATTGAATTTTACCCAATGATACCTTGACTGAACAATTTAATTATAAGCACTTGATTTGACAATTGTAAAGGGCATGCATAAAAATTTTCTTGCAAACTGCTGACTATCTACCGCAACATTTCTTATACTTTTTCCCGCTGCCGCAGGGGCACGGTGCATTACGCCCGACTTTTCCGGCCGATCGCGTTTGTGGTTTTTTCTTCTCGGATTCTCCGCCGCCTGAAAAAACCATCTGCTGCTGCCGAGGCTGCCGCAGATCATCTATCCTATCGGGTTCGGCGATCTGGATACGAAACATGATCCCCAGGGTCTCCTCCTGGATTCTGTCGATCATATCCTGAAACATTTCATAGCCTTCTTTTTTATAAACGATCAGCGGATTTTGTTGGGCATATCCTCTTAAACCGATGCCCTCTTTCAGATGATCCATAGAGAGCAAATGATCTTTCCAGAGGCTGTCGACGGTCTGGAGCATAACAACCCGCTCCAGTTGCCTGAATTCATCCGAACCGACGGCAGCTTCGCGTTCTTCATATACCTTTTCGGCGGCCTCAAAAATCAACTCTGATAGACCATCCCGGTTGAGACTGTCCATGGCTTCCCGATTAAACGAGTCTAAGCGGAAATTAAATTGTTTGTAAACTGAGTCTTTGATCGCCTTAATATCCCACTCTTCCGCATGGACCTCATTGCCGGCAGTGGCATCGGCAATCTCTTCGGCTTTATCGCGGATCATCTCCATAATGGAGTCTTTCAGACTTTTCCCGGCCAGCGCCTCCCGGCGTTGCCGGTAAATAACCTCCCGCTGCTGGTTCATGACATCATCATACTCGATCAGCTGTTTCCGTATGTCGAAATTATGTCCTTCGACTTTGGCTTGGGCGTTTTCAATGCTCGCCACCGAATATGCGCAAAAGATCATCTTCAAGGGCTAGATAAAATCGAGAGGAACCGGGATCCCCTTGCCGGCCTGACCGGCCGCGCAATTGATTGTCGATGCGACGGCTTTCATGCCGTTCGGTGCCGAGAATGTGAAGTCCGCCTAAATCCGTTACGCCTTCACCCAGGACGATATCCGTACCTCGACCAGCCATGTTGGTGGAGATCGTCACCGATCCCATCTGACCGGCCTGGGCAATGATATCGGCTTCCTTCTCGTGGTTTTTGGCATTGAGAACCGTATGTTTGATGCCCCGTTTTTTTAATTTTTTGCTGAAATCTTCGGAAACATCGATGGAAATGGTGCCTACCAGAACCGGTTGTCCCTTTTTATGCAGTTCTATAATTTCGTCTAATGCGGCGTTAAATTTCTCTTGGCGGGTTTTGTAAATCACATCCGGGGAATCCCGGCGTATCATGGGCATATTGGTGGGCATCACCATCACATCCAAATCGTAC
>CALZJV010000910.1 GCA_945787595.1 uncultured Desulfobacterales bacterium
TGATAGATGACAAAAGGTTCTAAACGCTTAGTGGCCACGCGCAGAGCTTTTTCTTTCTTCTTGACTTCGACTGCCTCTGCCGTCAAAGCCACTCTTTTGCGCGGCATTTTACCGGCGTTGGCCGTTTTCAGCCACTGATCTACTTTGCCCCGGTTTTGGTGGATCCACTCCCGGGCGTGGCGACGAATGTCGTCATCATCGTCCTCCCCGTCAATCATCCTGGCGTTCTGGGCATCAATATCCCCCAGGGGGATCTCCACCACTTCCGCCAGGCGCCTGACAGCCGGATTTTGCTCCAGGAACGCGGTGTTGGCGACGACCCGGATATCACTGGGCGGAAAGCCCATGGCACAAGGATCCGTCTCACACCCGGGGACCCCCTTGACGGTGATTTGGTTCTCCATATGTTTCTGTCCTTCGGGTAAGCTGGGAAAGGGGACCTCTATCCAGACCACGTCCTGACCCGGGACCAGGGTGCCGATGGTCCAATTGGGAGTCCAGGTATAGAAAAAAACAGGCGCCCCCCGTTTATACCGCGCAATCGTCTCGGCCATCATCGGTGAATAATCCCCTTGAACCTGTTCGACCGTGTTATTCAACCCGTATGCGGCAAGGTGATGGGCAATTGGCCGCAAGCCCAACCGGGATTACATCCGATCAGGTCGGCCTTGCCGTTGCCGTCTCTGTCAAATATTTTGGCGATTTTTGGGTCTTTAAAATCCTTGAGATTGGCGATTCCATGCATCTCAGCTGATTTTTTATCAATGAGATAGCCCTGGAGCGCCCCGGCTTTCACCTGGAAGCCCACCGGTTCAACCCTACCCTTTATGCGGTTGTCTTCAATGTAGCTATAGTGAGAGGGGAACCAGCTGTTGACCCATAAGTCGGTTTCGCCCTGGGCCGCAGCGAGGAAAAAAGGCAGGTTGTCCATCGTTTTGGGTCCATCGACCGAGTATCCCAGTGCTTCCAGCAACTGTTTGAAAATTTCCGCCTTAAACCAGCCCGTATCCCAGGTAGCGCGAGCCATTGAAACGGTTTTGCCCTCGCCCGGCAATGCCATGGTTTCCATTGAAGCGGATTGTTCGGTGAGGTTTGATGCCTGGGCGACCTGACCGCCGGCTGCCGGCACCAATATCAGCGCCATACAGATGCTGAGAGCGTAAAACGAGCAGTTCTTCATGTAAAACCTCGTGATGGGAAATAGAATCTATAGGATGATCTAAACTTCATGATCCATCTGTTTTGGCGTTTTATTCATCACTTTCCCCTCATCTTCTCCAGTTTTCTCTTCACGAACTTCTGCTGGTTCTGAGCGCCTGCACAAGTCAAAAGATGGCCGGCTTCCATTTCCAGTGTTTGCTCGAAACTCGAGTGCAGTCCCTGGTCGATGGCGATTCGGGAGAGTTTGAGTGCCAGAGGCGATTTTTCTCCATTGATTCATCCAAAAGAATTTCATCTGGAACGACCTTATTTGCCAAACCGATTGCCATGGCCTCATGGGCATCAATGAAGTCACCGGTAAAGACCAATTCTTTGGCCTTGCCCAACCCGACGATTTGGGCCAGCAGCTTCGTTCCCGCGGTGGTGATGGTAAGGCCGACATCGGTCTCTGGAAATCCGAATTTAGCACTTTCAGCAGCGATTCTTATATCACAGCTCATTGCAAACTCGCAACCGCCTCCCAGGGCATAACCCGCAACCGCTGCTATCAATGGCGATAATCAGTTTGAGAACGGGAAGACGCTCTTTAATCTGCCAAACCTTTGGTAGATTCTCCTTATCCGTAATCAAAGCTTTGGCTGCGCTGTTCTGCAGCCGGAATTCAATGGCATCGGGACCAAAAAGGGTCAACAGCTGCACGGCAATCGCACCTAACTTATAGACCGAAATATGAGAGATTAGCGTTTCAGGACGTTGGGAAAGCAGGATCCCGACTCTATCCGTTCGAGTGATGCCATGTGCTTTTAAGGCGTTGGCCAATCGGTTGGATATATTTCTTAATTCTCTGAAGGTATATTCCCGGTTCATTCCATGCGGATTTGCATAGATGAGCGCCAATCGATTTTTGTCGTCGGCCCACTTATCGCAGACAGCGACACCGATGTTGAAGTATTTTGGGATCTCCCACTTGAAATTATTGCGCACTGCCTCATAGGTCCCGCCCCTGAGCATCTTCCCTTCCTTAAAGCCCTGAGTCCATTTTTTCTGACAACATAATGTAAGAAACGTTAGTTGTTCAGGTGTCAGCGTTCAGGTTTCAGCCCAGCCGCCGGCCAAAAAAACGGCCAGTCAAATCGAAAAAGAAACTGAATTTTCATACGAGGACTTTGTGATGACGCCTTCCTAACGCCCCTGGCCCAGACCTAATTTTGTATGAATCTGGAAGATAAGACATAATTAGAATCTCCTACAGTGAACAGTAGTAATCCGTCATATCGCACTCTCCGAGGCGTAGGCTACGAGCCGGAGGCCAGGGCGGGCCGAAACCTGACACCTGAAACCTATAATTTGCGACATCCACAAATCTTCAATATTCAATTCGCTTATTAACCGACGCCCAGCTCCTCGCGGCTGAAACGGATACTATCGACAACGGCCTGATACTCGCGGCGACGGGCTTCCTCGCAACCGTCGCCTTCGGGGTCGAACTCCACTTCGATGTTAAGTCGTTTCATATTGGGGTAGGCTTTGATGACCTGATATGCTTCCCGCATGGGGACATCTCCGCTTCCGGTCGCCACCCCGGTGATGCGGCAGCCATATTGATCGAAGACAATGCGATGATCGGAAAAATGATTGGTGAAGGATACGGG
>CALZJV010000911.1 GCA_945787595.1 uncultured Desulfobacterales bacterium
ACGATGATTGCTCCAGTTCATCGGAAATGCAAAGAGGGCTTCAACCGCTTTTTGTGGATACCCGATCCGATGAGGTATGTTGCGGATCCGCTCCGGAGCTGCAAAGTGGCCCCTATGAGAAACCGGGCTACAAACTGCTGCATTTTGTTGAAGATTTTATCGGCGCACCTATCGGTCCGGTTCCTAGAGTTAAAACAAAATTAGAGCGAATTGATTATCTGGGCACCCTAACCGCGCGCCTGGACATCAGAAGAAATCGTTATAAAGTAGCTCCCGGACTTTATTGTGTCGGAAATCCCGCACAGGACTCACCGGTTCTCGTTACTGCCAATTATAAACTCTCATTCGATATGCTGCGCCGGGAGCTGACGTCTCTTGATGCCTGGATTCTGGTGATAGATACCCGCGGTATCAATGTCTGGTGTGCCGCGGGCAAAGCACTTTTTAGCACCCGGGAAGTGGTGCGCTGCGTCAATCATAGCATGCTGAAAAAGGTGGTGCGGCACAATCAACTCATATTACCCCAACTGGCTGCCACCGGAGTCTCTGCCCACCAGGTAAAAAAAGAAAGCGGTTTTACGGTGCTCTGGGGCCCCGTAAGAGCCACAGACATTCAACGTTTTATCACCCAAGGGGACAATGTCGATAAATCCATGAGACAGGTGACATTTTCCATCGGGGAACGAATCGTGCTGATACCGGTGGAACTTTCTCATCTTCCAAAACCGACGATGTGGCTGCTGCCGGCGATTTTTCTGTTATCGGGTATCGGAATTAACTTTTTTTCATTGCGCGATGCCTTCTACCGCGGTCTTATGGTACTAACTGCTTATACCGCCGGTATTCTTGGCGGTGCGGTGGCCGCCCCTGTTCTGCTGCCCTGGATTCCGCTACGTGCTTTTGCTTTAAAAGGCCTGCTGACCGGTTTTGCTGCAGGACTCGCAGTGGCGGCAATCTTTTACAGCAGGACAATTTGGGCGGAAGCCTTGGCGCTGCTTCTCATAACCATGGTAATAAGTTCTTATCTGGCAATGAATTTTACCGGCTCCACGCCCTTTACTTCACCGTCGGGAGTCGAAAAGGAAATGCGCAAGGCCATCCCCCTGCAGGCGGCAGTCGCGTTAATTGCGCTGATAATGTGGCTGGGAGCGGCATTTGCAGTGTAAGAATTCTTATATTAATTTTGGCTCAAATCATTGGCTCCGCTAAGGACATATAAATGGAGAACTATCGATACTTAGCCGGCGTAACGACGCTCGAGCTCGACACCGAAGCTTGTGTTGGGTGCGGCATGTGTGAAAGCGTCTGCCCCCACACTGTCTTTCAAATGAAAGGGAAAAAGGCCGAAATCGAAGATCTCGATGGATGCATGGAGTGCGGCGCGTGTGCCCAGAATTGTCCATCCGGCGCCATCCGGGTTACCCCGGGCGTGGGCTGTGCCTCTTATATAATCCAGACATGGATCAAGGGAAAGGAGGTGATCCAGACATGGATCAAGGGAAAGGAGGTGGCGGCCTGTGGAGGTATAGATTGTTGTTAGATGGGTTCCTTGCTGATTGCCCGAACTATTTAGAGTACTCACAACCTGCAATCTGTTAGCTCATAGCTGATTGTATAGTGGCGTAAATCGTTTTTAGATAGTGCAGTAAGCTGCACTCTGCCCTTTGTTCTCTGCTTTCTGCCTCACATTCCGACTTCCGAATTCAGTTCTCTGTCCTCTGCCATCTGTCTTCTGTCATCTGTCGTCAGACAACCTATCCCAAGCTGCCCTGGCTCTGGCCTCCCGGTTATTTCCCCCGGAATCATTTCTTCTCCCTGGCGAAGGACGGCTGCCGCGCAAACGTGCGATCCTGTTATCCAAGGGCGGATGCGTTGAAAACAGGCTCATCAAGCTTTTCCCGGATAACGGATTCACAATAAACATGTGGGCGGTGGATGGATTGGCGTTCATCGGCAGCCTTTTAGAATAAGCGCCCAATTTTTCCAGGGCGCGGGCAAGTCCTTCCGGGTTGCCGACAAAGCTCGCACCGGTGGCATCGGCCAGATACTCCCGGGAACGGGATATTGCCATCTGTATGATCATGGCCGCCATAGGGGCAATGATAGACATCGCGATCAAGCCGATGAAACCGCCGCCGCCTTCCTCATCATTACTGCCGCCACCTCCGAATATGGCTGACCACCGAGCCATGCTGGCCAAAACCATAATGGCCCCAGCCATGGTTGCCGCGATGCTGCCGATCAGAATGTCCCGATTTTTAACATGGGCCAGTTCGTGGGCCAATACACCGGCGACTTCGTCGTGTTCCATTATGCTCAGCAATCCTTCCGTAACCGCAACAACGGAATGCTCGGGATTTCTGCCGGTGGCAAAAGCATTGGGGGCTTGCTGGGG
>CALZJV010000912.1 GCA_945787595.1 uncultured Desulfobacterales bacterium
ACTGCCCCCGCGTGTGATCGCCCAAAAAGGTGTTTCACGCTCCTTTCAGTTAATTAATTTATTTGATGAATACTCAGCCCTTGAAAATGTGCTCATTGCCGTGCCCCAGGTCAGAAATTGCGGTTTTAATATGATCCGCAATATCGAACAGGACAGTGCGGCCATCGATAAAGCGGCCATGGTGCTGGAACAGGTGGGCCTGAAGGGCAAAGAAAATGAACCATCCGATCAGCTTTCATACGGCGATCGCCGCGCATTGGAGATTGCCGTTGCGTTGGCCACCGAACCCCGAATTCTTTTTCTGGACGAACCCACCTCCGGTATGGGCTTAGGGACCCTGGCGCGACTGGCCGAATTGGTACAGGAACTCAAGCGCACCTATACCATGGTCATTATCGAGCACGATATGAAATTTCTTTTTGACCTGGCGGATCGGATTTCAGTCGTCCACTGGGGTCAAGTGATTGCCGAAGGAACGCCAAATGAATTGCGGGCAAACAAGTGGGTACAGGCATCGAATTTAGGAAAACTGGTATGATTCTTGAGCTTAATCAAATCAACACTTTCTATGGCGAAACCCAGGTGCTGTACGATGTATCACTTGCAGTGGGCCGCGGTGAGGTCGTCAGCCTTCTGGGGCCTAACGGCGCCGGTAAGACAACGACATTGCGATCTATTTTAGGACTGACGCCGGCCCGGCAAGGCGCCATTTTTTTCGATGGGCAGGAAATTACCGCCAAACCCACCCATGAGATCGCCAGAGGCGGCATCGGCTGGGTACCGGACGACCGCCGCATTTTTCCGACCTTAACCGTCAGCCGCAATCTATCGATTGCCCGCAAGCGTACCCGATTCAGAGCGTGGGACCTGAATGAAACTTTTGAGATATTTTCAGCCCTGGAGTATCTGATGGAACGTGAATGTGAGAATCTGTCGGGCGGTGAAATGCAGATGGTCGCAATTTCCAGAGCCCTGCTCGGCTCTCCGGGACTGGTACTGTTTGATGAACCGACCCAAGGACTGGCGCCCAAAGTGGCCCAGGATGTCATGACGGTCGTCCAGCGTCTGAAGGAAGAACAAATTTCGGTTTTACTCGTGGAACACAACGCGCACAGTGCGCTGGCCGTCAGTGATCGGGTCTACGTAATGGATCTCGGCCGCATTGTGCATGCAGGATCGGCGCCGGAGCTGCTGGCCGACGCTGCGCTGCGCAGAAAACTTTTGGGAATATAACCCAACCCGGACAAGCCGGAATTGAATATTGACGATTGAAGATTGAAGATTTGTGGGATCGCTTCGCTCTGTCTTTTATATTAAATTTAGGTGTCAGGTGTCAGGTTTCGGATATCAGGGAACCGAGGTGCTAAATCCTGACACCTCGTATGAAACTGGTACCATTCCGAGAGATAGATGTTGGGCAGGCGAGCGAGCCTTTTTGGTGAGCTCGCTCGCCTGCCCAACTCTATAACTCGGGTGCCACTTCTGGTTGTCGATAACCTCCGCAAGGTGTATACCCGCGGCGTGTTGAACAAACAGGTGACGTTTAAGTTGGAAGCCAATTTTACCATTACAGCGCCGTCTATTGTCGGGATGATGGGGCCGAACGGGTCGGGTAAGACCACCCTTTTTGAACTCATCACCGGCAGCAACCGCCCGAACAGCGGCAATGTGTTCTGCCTGGGACAAGATATCCATCAGGTCAAATACCGCGATCGCGATCGCCTGGCCATTCATTACCATCAATCCTACCAGGTCCGCCATTTCACTCGCACACGTCCCTCGTTCATGCTCGAATCCGCCGGCACCTCGTATCCGATGATCCATCTGTTCGACGAGCCGCAGTTCAACACCCAGGACGGCTACATCGGTTTTATGCTGGATTTTTTTCATAAACTGCACGATGAAGGGCGACTTGTGTTTGTCTGTCTGCATCCCAATGAACCCGTCCACCTCGAGATCATGCGGGAAATCTGCCGGCAGTATATTTTCGTTTACAACGGCCGATTGAGCCACATGCCTGATTTTGATACGCTCATTTCAAATCCTCAGGTCAGGGAATATTTAGGTCACTTAACCCAAAACATCGGGGAAAAAA
>CALZJV010000913.1 GCA_945787595.1 uncultured Desulfobacterales bacterium
GACACCTGACACCCGACACCTGAACACTGCTGGCAAACGTAATCACCCATATCACCCCTCTCTCCGAGCTGTAGGCTCTTAGGCTCTACGAGCCGGAAGTCGGGGTGGACCAAAGCCGGGCCCTCTGGACCCGGATCTTTACAATGCTTTTAATAGCCGCCTTTTTAATAGGAATCCATAGCGAAGTTGACTAAATATGTCAAAGTATAATTAATTCGAATAAATCCGAGAACAGATTACATGTTTTCGCCTCGGCCGTGCAGTGGCGAGGCGGCCGGGTCGACCACCAGGGTATCGAGGCCGTTCTCGCGAATATAGCGCTCGCCGGCCGGCGTGGTGATCATGCGTGTGCCGGTGCCGCACACCAGACCTTTGAACATGATCACCCTGCCGTTCGAAATGCTCATGACCGGCTTCTGCCGGTCTATGTCGACCACGCTGACATCCGCATCGGCGCCGATACCCAGGTGGCCCTTATCGACCAAACCCAGGATCCGCGCGGGATTTCGACTGGTTTTAAGCACGAATTCCTCCATGCTCAGGGCGGACAATTTGACCAGGCAGAGGCCGGATGCAACCGTGACGTTACGCGGGATGCCGCCGCCGTCCGTGATGAGACAATCGATCACGAATTCATCGTTGCGGCGTTTGGCGGTGGCAAGCCGCAGCCTCGGCATTTCCGGGTTGACAGGAAAACTGACCGTGACGTCGGTCTTGCGGTTGCGCCAGTATGTGACGGCCTTCTCTCCGACGGAAAGCACCACCTGGCCGCCGGATTCCTGGTTGATATTCGCCCAGCCGGAGATGATGGCATCTTCAAGGCCTTGCTCGGTGGCAGCAAAATTCTGTGCCGCCAGACACATGACCGTTACCTGACTTTCCGGCACGCCGTTGGAGCATTTGGCGCTGGTCCCATTGAAAGGCGACAGATAGGATTCAGAGCAGATCCGGGGATGCGCCTGAAGGGCGGCGATGGCCTCTTCGGTTTCCTCCAGGTCTGTTTTGACCCGTCCGCGGCAATAGCTGTTGATGTGGGCCAGCGTGACAGCCTGATCTCCGATCAGCTCGACGGCTTCATGAAATCCTTCGATATTCGATTTACTTTCGAGGCTGCCGGCATGAAAGGCCAGATAGGCGTTGTGGGCACGGGTTACGGAGATCGTCCTGGCCGTGGCTTCGGGTGACAGGGGATAATGGCCGCCCAGAATTTTGAGCCCGTACGCGCCCTGTTCAAGGGACGTTTGCAGCAGATCTTCCAGTTCGCCGGTGCCCGGGTTGGTATCGCCCACCGTATGGCCCGGTCGAACATATTGTAGAGTTGCGAGGTTTAGGCCAGCACCGTAGTCCCTGGCCAGTTCGATCACGCTGTCCACCGGTCCGGCCATATCCAGGGCGGTAGTTACGCCGGCGGCAGCCATCATGCGATGGCCATAACGTCCCCCCAGCCATGAAGAGACGTGCACGTGCAGGTCTGCACGTGCAGGTCTATGATACCGGGTAAGACGTGTTTGCCGGCCACATCAATGCTTTCCATTGCCCGGTCGGGGTCCAGATCTTCCCCGATCTCCATGATTTTGCCATTGGCAATCGCTAGATCAGCCACGCCCGTGCTGCGGTTGACCGGATCGACAACGATGCCGCCTTTTAGCAGGATGTCATATTTCGTTTGCATGTCTATTTTCCTTTTGAATATTTGATAATGGCCACCCTGATGAAATAAGTGCAACAGAGATTTCATTGGGCAGGCAGACTCACACAGAAGAACACAGACATAACAGAAAGTATAAAGACAATTAGTCATTCCGATACATTACGCGACAGTCAAAGAAGCACTCACTACATACTTTACTACACTGCCCCGGTGTCGCGGGCGGCCGGCAGGTACTTGCCCTGACCGGCCAGGGCCTTGATCCGGTTGTCTTCAAACAGGATCGCGCCCCTTTGCATGGTTAAAATTGGTGCGCCCTGGCCCTGCCTGCCGGCATACAGGCTAAAATCGACGTTTAACTGCGGGTGTGTGTCAGCGATGATGTATTCTATGTTCGGGTCGAAAATGACCAGATCGGCATCCGCTCCGGGCTGGAGGTTCCCCTTGCGTGGGTAGAGGCCGAATATTTTGGCCGGATTCTCGCTCAGCTGCGCTACCATTTGGGGCAACGTGATGCGGCCATTATTGACCCCCGCCTGGTACACCATCTTAACCAAAGTCTCTAATCCGGGGATGCCGTTGGGTGCACTGAAC
>CALZJV010000914.1:0-1467 GCA_945787595.1 uncultured Desulfobacterales bacterium
GGCAAGAATTCCCAGGTAAACTGTTTCCAGGTGAGCAAAAAGGCCGGCATCACCCGTGATGTGCATCACCGTTTCCCAGGGAGCGATTTGATCGCCGTCGTTCAAGGCCTCTACTTTAAGCTGCTCGAAACCGTTTTGCCAAAGTTCGTCCAGATGCCCGGAGACTTCCATTTTCTGTTCGATGGCCTTCAGATACGCCTTGTGATTGCCGATAAATTGCTGACGGGCTCTGCTCTTGAGATCGATCAGTTTATCGAACAATTTATACGCTTTGCTGTAATCCGTGTATCTTCCGGTGGCCACCTTGAGCACTGCCACGGCCTCGTCGATACCACACAGCACGGCGTCTTTTTTTTGAAACAGCTGCATGGTGACTTCAGGGTGCAGTTTGTGTTTTTCCAAAGTGATTTTTTCGCGCCAGAAATAGATGTCGCTAAGGTACCCACGACGCAATTCCTGGACGGGTAAATCAAACATATGGGCATCCAGGCGTTTTGGCATGTCGAATTTCCTTTCGTTACATGAAGGTGCTTATGACCTAGTAGATGCTGAGTCGATGTTTTTGAATTCGGTGATATCACGTTCCGTCGTTGCAATCTCAACCAACCTGTTGCGTTTGTCTTTCAGGCCGGTCACCGTCAGCCAGACAGCTAAAACTTTACGGTTCTTGCATATGCGCTGGGTTACCAGCGACTTCACAGGTTCATTATTTTTAATTATCTTTGTGAGCGTGGCGAGCTCTTTTATTTTGTTTTTCGGCACAAGTTGCCGGATGTTCATTTTCAGAGCTTCGGGCTCGCTCCAACCGTACATCTGCGTGGCTCCCTTGTTCCACGCCAGAATGTTGCCATCCAAATCCTGCACCGTCACCGCATCATTTGAATCACGAACAACGGTCGCCAGCCGGTTGAGTTGATTGATCTCCTTAACTTTGCTTATATCTACAAAATTAATGACCACACCGGCTATCACGTTTTCCAGGGTTCGATAGGGCATCAATCTCATGGAATACCAGAGACCGTTTTTATCCTGCACCTCAGTCTCCTGCCGAGCCAATGTCTGGAGCACTTCCCTGGATCGATCATAGAGATCGTCTAAAGGAATCGCTGAGGTGATATCGCTGATGGGTCGGCCGATATCCGTATGGATTAAGTTGAATATTTTAACTACGGCCGGGGTGAACCGTTTGATGCAGAGATTGATATCCAGAAAGACGGTTCCGATCTCCGTGCTGGCGAGCAGGTTGTTGATATCATTGTTGACTTCCGAGAGTTCATCGACCTTTTTAAGGAGTTCGGAATTTACCGTTACCAGTTCCTCATTGGTGGATTGCAATTCCTCTTTTGAAGTTTCGAGCTCTTCATTGGTACTTTGCAATTCCTCATTGACCGACTGCAGCTCTTCATTGGTCGATTTAAGTTCTTCATTGGAGGTTTCCAGCTCTTCATTGGTTGTCTGAAGATATTC
>CALZJV010000914.1:1496-3297 GCA_945787595.1 uncultured Desulfobacterales bacterium
GAACAGGTTCTTGAGCGGTTCTGCCTTCAAACATAACCAGCATAAAACCCTGGGAAAAGCCGGGTTCCGTAATTGGCCTGACCACCAGGTCGACGGTCCGTAACTTATTGTTATGTTGTATTGCCAGGCCTTTGCTAACAATGGTCTTCTTCTGTTTGAGGGCCTGATGAAGCGCTGTATCGAGTTTATAGCGAAGGCCTTTGCGCGCCATCTTTAAAATGTTAAAGTTGGCTTTGCCGGTCGGTGTTTTCAGGTATCGATCTGTCTGGCCGATAAAATCTAGAATTTCAAATCGATCGTTGATTAATACGCAGGGCGGGGCATAATCCTCTAAAACGATTCTTTCCGCCCGATTGTGGATATCGGCCACGGTGGGGACACGCCTTTCATCAACGCCTGCAAGTTGCGGCAGGATATCGTAGAAAGGCGTTCGGGGATAATTGGCAATACGATCATCAATGTAAGGTTTACGTTTAAAAATTTTCCATTTCGTATCTACCGCTGAAAATAAATGGGAAAATTCTCCGATACTCTCGGAAGTACCTAAAATTAAAAATCCATTGGGCACCAAGGTATAATGAAACAGGGGCAATATCTTCTTTTGCAGCGCCGGTTCCATGTAGATTAGTAAATTTCTGCAACTTGCCAGGTGTAATCTGGAAAAGGGCGGATCTTTGATGAGATTTTGCGGGGCAAAAACGATCATATCGCGAATCTGTTTGAAGCGGGTTATACGCTCTGGTGATACATCCGCAGCAATACTGTCCGGATACAGGGCCGCCCGGGCAAATTCGATGGCGGTCGTGTCGATATCGCTGGCAAAAATCTGAACGCCGACCTGTTTTTGCAGCTCACTGAAGGCTTCGGCAAAAAGAATTGCCAGCGAGTAGGCTTCTTCACCGGTGGCACAACCGGCAACCCAGACCCGCAGCGGCACATCATTTTCCTGACTTTTTACCAGACCCGGAATCACCTTATCTTGGAGAACATCAAAGGCCTGGGTGTTTCTGAAAAAATTGGTCACGCCGATGAGCAGATCTTTGAAGAGGATATCGACCTCGGCCGGTGTTTTCTCAAGATAAACCATATAATTTTTGAGCTTGTCTAGCTGGTGGACTGCCATGCGCCGCTCAATCCGACGGCGAATGGTTGTCTGTTTATATTTTGTAAAATCATGCCCGGTGCGAGTTCGAATGAGTCCCAGCATTTTCTGGACATAGTTCTTGAATTGTTGCTCAGCCGTCTCGATTCTCTCAGGTCTGTCAATATAGGGATGCTGCACGTATTTTATAAGCTCAGCGGGAATTTTTTCCAGGGGTAGTATGAAGTCAACCAGTCCGGTGGCAATGGCACTTATGGGCATGCCGCTGTATTTGGCTGAATCAGGATCCTGAACCATGGCCATGCCGCCTTCACCTTTAACTGCTTTGAGGCCCAATGTGCCGTCCGTTGCCGTGCCCGATAGGATAATACAGATGGCCTTTTCGCTGAGATCTTCCGAGAGTGATCTGAAAAAGCTGTCAATCGGCAAATTGATGCCATGGGTTTGGGGCGGCTCAGCCAAATAGAGGTGGCGATTTATAGTGGCAACATTCTTGTCCGGCGGATTGAGATATACACAGCTGGGTTTTATCTGCATGCCGTCTTCGATTTCGAGAACCTTCATCGGCGTATACTTCCTTAAAAGGGAAGCCATGATGCTTTTGTGTTTAGGGCTTAAATGCTGAATGATGACAAAGGCTATTTCAGGAGCGGGCGGCATATTGGCAAGGAATATTTCAAGGGCCTCCAAACCACCGGC
>CALZJV010000915.1 GCA_945787595.1 uncultured Desulfobacterales bacterium
TAACTTCACATTTTATACGCCGATGCATCCCGCCTGGCTGCGTTGCGAAAGCTCGGAATATCCAGATATTCCTGCGTTTTCACGCCTTGCCAGACGGGCGCCTCAACGCCTAAAATTGTGAATTTATTTCTTCGTGAACCCTAACTGTGATTTTATTGCAATTTATGGTAGAACATCTACACTGGCAATACACCGACGCAAAGAATGATATTAACGAAGAGTTTCACTTTGTGTCTTGGTGCCTTTGTGGCAATATTTTTTCGACTTATCCGCGTTAAAATCCAATGAAAAAATTTTCATTTCTATTATCAAGAATTATTGAACGCAGCCTGAAAGTTCTGAGAGGCAGGTCGGTTCAAGAAGAAATGCCACAAAAGAGGCGCTGGCGTCTATTGCAAATCGAATCAGCAATTGCGTGCAACCTAGACTGTGTCATGTGTCCCTGGCGAGAGATTGCTGAAAACGTTGAAAACCGAGGGCTTATGTCACAAGAGATCTGGCAATCTATTCGACCGCATCTGCCCGATATAAAATCCATTGATTTCACCGGGGGAGGGGAACCCCTGCTTCAGCCTAAACTTGCGGAATGGATTACCGAGGCGAATGCTGCCGGTTGTGAGACCGGGTTTCTTTCCAACGGGTTGCTGCTAAAAGAGGAAAGGCTGCAGCGCATCCTTGATGCCGGCCTGGACTGGATCTGTATTTCAATGGACGGCGCCGATGCCGGGATGTATGAAAGAATCCGCATTGGATCTAACTTTGAGCGGGTATGTGAAAACGTGGCCAATATCGCCGAGTTGCGGTCTGATAACAGGCCCAGGACAATGATCAACTTTGTTTTAATGGATATGAACTTTCATCAGGTAGAGGATATCGTTCGATTGGCGGCACAGTTGGGGGTTGATCAACTAAATTTTAAGCAATGCGATGTTATCCGCGGTGATAGCGGAAAGGGGCACGGTCTGTTTGGGGTTGAGGAAACGAAAGAGATTCGCCGTTTAAAAAAATCCCTGGGAAAAGCCAGACGTCTGGCTAAAAAATTTAATATTGCAACAACAGCTTTTTCCTTCACTCCCGAGGAACGGTCCGTATGTGAGCAAGATCCGCGGGATTCGCTATTTATCCGATATGACGGTCTTGCAGCCCCTTGCATCAATCTTGCGATCGGCGGCCCAACGACTTTTTTGGGTAAAGAGGTCCTTATGCCGAATGTCCACTATGGCCGTTTGCCGGATACTGATTTAATGGAGTTATGGCAATCGGAGAGCTGTGAGTTCTATCGACATCAGTTCGAACAGCGCGCTAAGAAGCACGATGCGGCAATCGTTACACGGATGTTGAGCACCTCCGGATCAAACCGATTGAAGGCACTTCAAGAGGCCAAAAAATCCATGCCGGAGCCGCCGAAAGGGTGTAATGTATGTCACTATTTGTATGATATATAGGCGGGTTGCGGGTTGGCGGGTTGCGGGTTGCGTGTTGCAAGTTGTGAGTTGCGAGTTGTGGGTTGCGGGCTGTGAATTGTGGGAGTAATACACAAAGCGCTTAGGGCAGACGGCAGAGCGTGAGAGAGTAGCAGGGAATTTGTTGATTTGTTGATTAAGTTGATTAGGATGACTTTGTTGATTAAGGTAATTGGATTTATTGGGTTGACGGGTTTGAATTTCAAACCTCACCTATGAAAAAGCAGATTAGAAGTTAGTGGATAAGGTTCTATTTATATCACCCCAGGGTTTAATTTGAATATTGTTATTGTTAGAAAACCTAAAAATGTTTTAAACTAAATGGATGTGATGGTTAAGCTTTGAATGGAATGTAGAAAAATTATATCTTGCTCATTGCAACTCAATCAATCAATCTAATCAACCGATCAACTTAATACTCTTATGAAGCTTCGCATTTGATTCAACCTGGCAGAACAGGGAACAGATTGAACATCGAACATTGAACGTCGAATATTGATGGCGCTGCGCTTTATCGATTTTAAAACAAGCAAATCGCAGAATACTGAACCGCAGCCTGCGACGGACTCTGTCGAACCGAATTTCGAAGAGGAGATTCGCTCGTGCAGCGCAGGCGCTTGCGCCGCGTGTTGCCAGAGGCGCCGCTCACAATCAACCACTCTTTGCCTTGGGTTCACACCCCGGTGCCCTCACCATCATGACGGGTATGCAGGATGTCCGCACGATCCGTTCCGCCACGCTGCCCATTACCCAGCGGCTTACCCCTGAACGGCCGTGGCTGGCAATCACGATGAGATCAACCTCATGTTCAGTGGCATAGTCTGCCAGCATGTTGGCCGGATTTCCCTCCAGCACTGCAACACTGAAAACCGTCCCGGGAATGTCCAGGCTGCCCGCCATTTTTTCCAGGTATTCTTTGGCGGCCTTTTTGCGGTTCGCTAACAACTGGTGTCGATCTTTTTCAGTGAAGCCAAAATTGCCCTGGGCAGGGACACTGACAGGCAGTCGGACGGGATTTAAAACCCGTACCAGAACAACCTCCTTTGATTTGAAACCGGAGATGATAGCCTCCACATGCGGCATCACACACTCAGCCAAATCCGAACCATCCAGCGGAACCATGATTTTGTTATACATAGGAATCCTCCTATTTTTAATCTGTAAATGCTGAAAAATCGACGCTAAACTTAGTAACTGAAAATATAAGAATTAATACTCGGGCGTGTCAATGTTGATGACAGATGACAGAAATCAGAAGACAGAAGACGGATGACAGAGGACAGATGACAGAGGACAGAAAGATTTGATTTTGGAATTCGGAATGGGGAAGTTGGAATTCGGAAGAGGGAATGCGGCAATCGGAATTGTAGCGCGTGGAGAATTGCGCATAGTAGGCAGAACCTTGAACTACAGCGAGTACTCGGTTTATGATCAATCATTAGTTAGCTTTTGGTCAATGGACATTATCAAGTCCATCACCGACTCAATCAGTCGATATTCGTCAATCGACATTCGTCAATCGTCATTCCTACACCATTCCCTTGAATGCTAAGAAGCACAGCGAAAGGATTCCGGCTGTTACCAGGGCAATGGAGGTATCCTGCAGGGGGCGGGGAACCCGGGCGATCAGGATGCGTTCGCGTACACCCGCGAAAAGAATCAAAGCCAGACCGAAGCCGACCGCATATCCGAAT
>CALZJV010000916.1 GCA_945787595.1 uncultured Desulfobacterales bacterium
ATCCGATAGGCTAGCGATGTTCCTTTCAGCCAAAAACCTTTCGATCCCGTCAATGACATCCGTGGTGACGCTGGGGTTGATAAAATTTGCAGTCCCAATCTGCACGGCCGATGCCCCTGCGATGAAAAATTCCAAGGCATCTTCCGCTTTCATGATTCCTCCGATGCCGATGACGGGAACTTTGGCCACCTGGGAGACCTGCCAGACCATTCGAACTGCCACTGGTTTAATGGCCGGTCCGGACAACCCCCCGGTAATATTGGCGAGCCGGGGACGCCGGGTTTCAATATCCACCACCATTGCCGTGATGGTGTTGATCAAAGAAAGACAATCTGCACCGGCTTCCTGGGCCGCCAAAGCAATTTCAGTGATGTCGGTGACATTGGGTGACAGCTTGACGATCAGAGGCTTGCTGGTTTGATCCCTGACTCCTCGGACAACACGGGAGGCAGCCGTCGGATCGACGCCGAATATCATTCCGCCGGCCTTTACATTGGGGCAGGAGATATTCACTTCGATAGCGGCAATGGCTTCAACCGCATCTAAACGGGCGGCCAGCTGCATGTACTCCTCTTCCAGCGTGCCGTAAATATTGGCAATGATCGGCGGTGTCAGACGTTCCAGGAAAGGAAGTTTTTCCTTTACAAAGGCCTCGACACCGACATTTTCAAGGCCGATGGCATTCAACATACCGCACGGCGTCTCAACGATGCGCGGCGGCGGATTGCCTTTGGTCGGCTTTAAAGACAATCCTTTCACGATAATCCCACCAAGACGATTCAAGTCTACAAGATGATCGAATTCGCGGGCATAGCCGAAGGTGCCGGAAGCCGTCATCACCGGATTTTGAAGCTGCAGCCCGCCGATGTTTACGCTTAAATCTGGTTTTGTAGACATAATATTATAATAAATGAACTAAAATTCAAAATGACTAAAATGAGCTAAAATAGTGGAATGCTATGAATGCTATGGATGTATGTATAAAATATAAATGCTTAGATAGCAAGGTGATGTTTGTCGGGTTCGTTCGGATGGTTAAGAAGGTTTGGATGGTTGTTGTGAGGGTATGCAATCGTTCATTCATAGAAAAAGACAGAGTGCAGCGATTCCATCATTCATCATTGGTCATTTGTCATTCGTAATTCGATGTTCGTCACTCGTTATTCGTCATTCGATGTTCGTCACCTTCTTGATTCCGATTGGGCCGGTTTAGATAATTATCTTTTTTAGAAGATGCAACCCAAATCCAAACATATCGCAAACAGAATTGCCCTGATCTCAACCCCCTGGCCCCTTTACAACCGTCCTTCCATTCAACTGGGCACCCTCAAGGCCTATTTGCGATCCATTTATCCGAATATGCAGGTCGAAGCCCATCATGTCTATTTAAAACTGGCGGAGTCCATCGGCTACCGGCAGTATCATGAGATTTCAAAGCGCACCTGGATGAGATTTCAAAGCGCACCTGGTTGGCAGAAACCGTCTATGCCGCCCTGCTATACCCGCAGCGGCTTCAGCAGATTGAAAAGTTGTTTAATCAGGAATCCGCACGCAAATCAGTTTTAAGGGCTGCCGGGCTCGGCAGCATAACTGCCACGGTCAAGAGGATCTCGGATGATTTTATCAACAGCCGCAACTGGGGCGATTATTTGCTGGCCGGTTTTTCGGTGTCACTTTGTCAGTTGACCTCCGCTTTGTATTTTATTAAACGCATCAAAAAAAAGTTTCCGAAACTTATCATTGTCATCGGCGGTTCAACTTTTTCCGGATCGACGACACGAGATTTCTTTAAACTGTTTCCCCAAGTCGATACAGTGATTAATGGTGAGGGCGAACTGCCTTTCAGTCAACTGATTGACTTTCTGACAAAACATCCGAGTCTTTCCGGCATGCCCCCTATTAAGGGGCTCAGCACGCCGGAAGCTGCCAAAAATCATAAGGCACCCGTCGGATTCCAGCAGATACCATCGTTGAACAGTCTTCCCCCGCCGGACTATGATGATTATTTCGAACTGCTCAGATCCTTCGATTCACAGAATGCGTTCTTCCCAGTTTTACCTGTTGAAACATCCCGCGGTTGCTGGTGGCAACAATCAAAAGTCTCTGGCAAGACCACCGGCTGCGCGTTTTGCAACCTTAACCTCCAGTGGGAAGGCTATCGCACCAAAGTGCCATCCCAGGTGGTGGCTGAAATCAACCTCCTGACCGATAAACACCAAACCCTTTCAGTGTCTATGGTGGATAACGTGCTGCCCCGCAACACATCGACCGAAATATTTACAAAGCTGGGCCGGTTGAATAAGGATTTGCGCCTGTTTTCAGAAATCAGGGCCACCTCCTCCTGGGCAGAATTGAAGGTCATGAGTAAAGCCGGGATGCAGGAAGTCCAGATC
>CALZJV010000917.1 GCA_945787595.1 uncultured Desulfobacterales bacterium
CCGGTATCCTAGGGGAGCGTGCGGTTCATGGTGCATCCATGACTGTGCGAAGCCTCCCTGACAGCGTACCGAATCTCGATCTGTTTCGAGAGGGGTGAATGCCGCGAGGCGGACACCCTCCTGGGAGCCTCAACCCGGGTGAGGGCTCGGGTCGGAGTGATATGGTCAACTTAAGTAAATGTCTGCAAGCACCGTGATCTGGACCAAGCCCAAGAGGCTGTTGGCTTGAACCAAAAGGTATGCAGTACGAGCAGTCAGGGTTCTTAACGGTGGCCCTGCGAGGATGTTGCTGCCGGTGTACAGGGCGGACCTAAGTCACTCGATAATCGTCAATGACGTGGAACGTGGAAATCCCGTATCTCCGCTTGAAAGAGCAGGCGAAACCGTAAGGCACGCTGTGGGGGATGCGGGAGTAAGATGCAGGAAGAAGCGAAGGCCGCCCTGTAATGGGGCGGATACGGGTTGAGGCAGATGAGAGCCGATATCACCCGGCCCGAAAGGGCGCTGACGTCCGGCGGACGCAGACATGCGTCCGGGCAGGTGCTCCGTTGCGAAAGAATCTGAAGAATCTTCATGGGAGGGAACGCAATTTGGCAGCGGCCGCACGGCCGACTGGTGCCCCCTCCGGCACGCCCGGCGGCTGGAAATCCATCGATTGGACGAAGGCCGACAAGTTTGTCCGAAGACTGCAGGTGCGTATCGCAAAGGCCGTTGGGGAAGGCAAGCCGGGGAAGGTGAAAGCTCTCCAGCGAATGCTGACCCGCTCATATGCCGCCAGGGTGCTGGCGGTGAGAAGAGTCACTTCCAATAAAGGTAAACGCACAGCCGGCGTGGACGGTATTCTCTGGTCCACGCCTCGCCAGAAAATGCTGGCGGTCGACACTCTGCACCGTCACGGATACCGCCCCCAACCTCTACGGCGGATCTACATTCCGAAAAAGAACGGCAAGAAACGCCCCTTAAGCATCCCCACCATGCGGGACAGGGCCATGCAGGCGCTCTACAAAATGGCCCTGGAACCTGTCGCCGAGACGCTAACCGAAGCTGCGCCGATGCCATTGCGCAATGCTTCCTATGCCTGTCGAAGCGCGACTCTGCCCGCTGGGTGCTCGAAGCGGATATCAACGCCTGTTTTGACGAGTTCAGCCATGAGTGGATGCTAATGAATGTCCCCATGGACAAGCAGATGCTTCAGAAATGGCTGAAGGCAGGGTACATCGAAGAAGATACCTTCTTTCCAACCAGGTCGGGCACGCCGCAAGGCGGTATCATCTCTCCCACCCTGGCCAACATCGCCCTGGACGGTCTGGAGGCCACCGTGAAAAAGGCGGTCCCCCGGCGAAACAAGGTGAACGTGATCCGCTACGCCGACGACTTCATCATCACCGGAGTCTCCAAAGAACTCCTCGAGACGAAGATCAAGCCGGCCGTAGAAGCTTTCTTAAAGGAAAGGGGCCTGTCGCTTTCCCAAGAGAAGACCCGGATCACACGGATCGAGGACGGATTCGATTTCCTCGGGCAAAACCTGCGCAAATACCGCGGCAAGCTGCTCATCAAACCCGCCAAGGAGAACGTGAAATCGTTCAAGCGCAAGATCGGGGAAACCATCCGCAAGTCCGGTTCCATGAAGGTAGGCGATCTTATTCGCAAGCTCAACCCCAAGATCCGGGGCTGGGCCAACTACCATCGTCATGTGGTCTCCGGCGAGATCTTCAGCGAAGTCGATACCTACATCTACCACTGCCTCTGGCGCTTATTGGTCCAAGGGTTCTAAGCTGTGGAGATTCTCAACCGTGGAAAAGACCGAAAAGGGAGAACAAGTTCCCGAACTGATCCGCGCTTCCAGCCTCGGGATCGTGCGCCACACCAAAATACACGGCAACGCACACCCTTATGATCCGCAGCACTTCGAACACCTGCAGGACCATAAAGCCAGGGTCAGACGAAACAACAAGCGCCGAATCGCAACTGGCAAAGCGGCGTAAATCGTGGTAATTGTAGGACATGTGTCAAAGCTAATTATCGAAGTGTAACGGGCGGGCGGCCCCAGACAGGGACCGCCTTTTGGAGGGCTTGAGCCGTGTGCGGTGAAAGTCGCACGCACGGTTCTTAGGGGGGAAGGGGGGCGCAAGGCTCCCGACCTACCCGGTGCTGCAAAAATATATAAATGGCATTTATTCTTTCCGAAAATAGATCAAATATTGAAGAAATTGTCTCCAATTTCGAAAAGTACTTTAAGTACCTCGAAAACATAAAGAGGCAATTTCCTGAATCATTGTACCAGTTGGCAACATCAGATTGGTATTACGATTCAAGAGAACATCGCTGCCCCCACGATTCATGGTTGGAAGGTTTGAGCATTGAAGAGTCCGGAACAGGAGAAAGAAACGAAATACGCTCAACAAGCATTACCATAAATCTTTTAGGGGCATTTCACGACGGGCACATCAAGCTGCACTACCCAGGGGTGACAAATTACAGTTTGGGCCACAAGGTTGAAACAACCCACCCAAACGAATTAAATCAGGGGCACGGCGATTGGCGGTATGACGAGTTTCGCCTTTCAGAAAATGGCCTAGTCTTGCATGAAATAGAATGGGAACATGGTCGTTGGTTGATTGAGGCGGCCAATGTTGAATTCCAATGGGTGCCAAAATAAAATCAGCAGCTAACCCCAGGGTGAACACGGACTGAATATACAGGGGTGCTTCCCGAATAGGTCTCTACTTAATTGAGCCGGCACGTCGCAGCCGGTTACCCTTATCCGTTATGTGCAAAAAATGAAAAAAACATTCCGATCCATATTGAAAATATTTGCCGGAATTGGCTATTTCCTGGATTCACTTAATTTTCTGGGTCTTCTCTTTGTTGTTTTCATGGCTCTAATTGCAACCCCTGTTTATTTGCTGACAAATTACACCGATGTCGAGAGACCGGTTTTGATGTCGAGCGTTATTGTCCTTACTGCAATTTTTGCAATTATTTTTATATTCATCAAAAAAAACGAAAGAAAAACACATACAACTAAAATTTAAAATTCAAACATAAATTTAGCGCCTGAGGGCGCAATATAAAAATGATCACCCCATGCCCCTCAAGGGGGAAATATAAGCACAAATGTAAATAATT
>CALZJV010000918.1 GCA_945787595.1 uncultured Desulfobacterales bacterium
GCACATGGACTGGGAAACTTTGATTTTCTTTGAGCTGCTGATGATATTCCAGGCTGTCCGCGGGGTCGTCGGTGGTGCAGACAATCCGAACATTCATCTTCTGTAAAATTCCCTGGGTACTGAAAGCATCGGTTTGAAGCATCTCCGTACAAAAATCAAAAATATCTTTTGCCGTATCCTCATTCAACAGCCTGCCTTCTATTCCGAAATATCGTTTGAGTTCCAGGTGGGTCCACTGATACAGCGGATTGCATAATGTTTTAGGAACCGTTGCGGCCCATGCCCGGAATTTTTCAAAATCGGATCCCTTGCCGGTGATAAAATTTTCATCAACACCATTGGCCCGCATGGCGCGCCATTTGTAATGGTCACCATACAGCCAGATTTGGGTCAGGTTTTCAAACTTTTTATTCTCGGCAATATCGCGAACCGGCAGGTGACAGTGATAGTCATAAATCGGCATGTCTTCGGCGTATTGGTGATACAATGTTTTGGCCGTTTGCGTTTGGAGCAGAAAATCTTCGGATAAAAAAGGTTTCATTTTTCGTTCCTTTTTTGGGTAGTGATTCACTGCGGCGATGAATTTCAATCATTTAATTTGAAAAGAATCTCGCCGGCATGGTCCACGAATAGAATCCCATCATCCTCCTTATTCAGATAATCCTCAATGTCAATTTTCGATGGGTTCATATAACCCAGATTGATGCGCCTGCATTTTTCCTCCGTTATCCCGGTGGCCAGTATGACGTCAATTCGGGGGGTCTCAATCCCATTCTCGAACGAACCCGATCCGCGCACGTGGGTGGAGTGGGCGAGAACACCCTTGGGGATATCGATGAATTGCTCTTCCTGGGCCAGAAAATAATCCCGAATGTGATAGCCGATTTTTTCAATCTCCTTACCCCAGGTTCTGGAAACATGTCTAATGTGCGGACCGTAGATGATGAGCTTGCCGCCTTCGGCCACCACCTGTTCCAGCTTATACATGACTTTTCCGGCTACCCAGATTTCATCGTACATTTCCGGGGCTCGGCCCATAACTATTGGAAACTGTCTTTGTAAACGATATGAATCTTGGAAGATAGATCAGCTGCTCGCGACCAGGCCTCTTGAACATCACCGGTATATAGTCCGCAAAGCCGATTCTTCCCGGTTACCACCATCGCCAGCAAATGAATGGGTACATCCACGTTTTTCAGGGCACGGTGGATCACGTCCCGCACCGGGGTGTTTTTGATTCCGATGATTTTCGGGCAGGTTATGACGGCCGCCAGCCAGTGAAAAAAGTGTAGAAATTCTCCACCGGATATACCCGGAAACAGATACTTGGCGCCCCCTGAGAACCCCACCACCTCATGGGGAAACACGGGTCCCAGGATCACGACAAGGTCGTAGTTAAAGATCTTGCGGTTGATATCGATCGCCACTTTTTCCTTCAGACGTCCTCGCGAAATATTTTCAACGACTTCTTCTTCGATGTATCCGATTCGTTTAAAAGTGTCAGGCAAATCCCAGCGGTGATTGAAGAACCTCGAATTGCAGAAATCCGTCTGTCGCTGATGTTCGGAAATACCATAAAAGGAAAGAATGTTCGATTCGGGCAAAGGCGGATGTGTTCCCAGGGCGACCATAAAATCCAAAGTCGCGCATCGGGTGCCGATAATTTTGCGAATGGCCCGGATCATCATCGGCAAAGGGCAGGTGCGGGTTGTATCCGGTGTTAATACCAGAATTTTTTTGCCCTCATAAAGTCGTGTCGGTGTGCCTTCCTCTATGAGCGTATTGACCTGCGCTTCTGTCAGAACTGTTTCAGGACTTCCCCTTCCGCTGACCAATTTTTGACTTTCCTTTCCGGCCGGTGTAAGTCCGGCGGGATTTTATGCAACATTGGGGTTTAATCAATCGCCGATGTAATGCAGGAAATTGTGGTGATGCGCCGAGAAATTGGGCGGCTGTCATCGTGATAATAGCAGTAACATACCCGCAAAATCACCGGCAGGTCAAGGGTTGCGGATTTACTCTATCAGGAGATACGCTATTAACGACGGTGCTTTGAGGCCATACCCCTTTTCATATTGCGACCCGTTAAGAGCATTTACGCATTAAAATATAAATAAGCAAGTTTTTTTTCAGCTCCATAAAAAGTGCTCAACGGCAAAGATCCGATATTGAAATGAGATATTGATCTTTCGATCGCGCCGACAGAATAAAGCCAATAGCATCAACTGTTTAGCGCTGATTGGGGAACATCACGGTGGGGCAAGAAATCAGGCCAAAATAATTTTGGTTCTATCAAAGCAAGCTGCTTGCGAAGAGAAGAATATGAATAATGCTTTAAGGCGAGTCGATAATTATTGTCCACCATTTTCTTTCG
>CALZJV010000919.1 GCA_945787595.1 uncultured Desulfobacterales bacterium
TCGATAATTTCCTGCAGCGGAATCTCGCATCCAAAATGAATTTCGTTTTGGGCGCTTCGCACCATTTGATTGTCGATGCTTTCAGAGGCCAGCAGGAGACCGCCTTTGGTGTATTCGATGGCGCCTTTGAGCTCTGAGGATTCCACACGTTTTTTTCTCAATTTGTGGACTTCATCTAAAACCAGCCGGGTTGTTTCCTGAGCCATTTTGGGAGCAACCCCCATATAAACACCGAACAGGCCGGTATCTGCATGGGAAGAAATGAATGAATACACCGAGTAGGCAAGGCCCCTTTTTTCCCGCACTTCCTGAAACAGCCTAGAACTCATGTTGCCGCCCAGGATGGTATTTAAGAGGGAGAAGGTGTAGCGGCGAGGATCGGTGACGGACAATCCCTTTGCGCTCAGACATATGTGCATCTGCTCTAAAGCTCGATGGGTGAGGTCAACCACGGAGCAACCCTGAGGGGTTACCCGCTGTGGGAGGCCGTTGCCGGGTTTGATGGCATCAAAGGCCGGTTGCACCAGATCCACCAGTCGATTATGGTCAAAATTACCGGCGGCGGAAATCACGATGCGTTCGGGTTGATACCGGCGGCGGAAAAATTTTTTTATCATCTGAGCGTCAAATTGGATGATATTCTTCGGGGAGCCAAGAATCGATCGACCCAATGGATTTTGACCCCAAAAATTATAGCCTGAAAGCACATGGACGTATTCTTCCGGGCTGTCTTCCACCATTCCGATTTCCTGCAAGATAACGGGCCGTTCTTTTTCGATCTCAGTAGGGTCGAATACCGAATTGATGAAAATGTCAGAGAGGATATCCACCATGGTTTCCGTATGGGTATCCATGACCCTGGCATGGTAGCAGGTATTTTCCATAGCTGTAAACGCATTGGTATGGCCGCCGATGGCATCAAATTCCTTGGCAATCTGAAAAGCGGATCGTTTGCGGGTACCCTTAAAAATCATGTGTTCGATAAAATGGGAAAGCCCGCTCTCAAGCTCGGATTCATCGCGAGCACCCACATTGACCCACACCCCCATGGACACCGAGCGGGCGTGGGGCATTTTCTTGCTGACAATTCGAATACCGTTTTTAAGGGTAGTTTTAGCGACGGTCACCTTTTTTTTCCTTTTCCAGAACGGCTTTGTGGCTCAGCCGGATTTTTCCATCCCGGCTAATTTCAAGCACCTTGACCTTGTGCCGGGCATTATCTGGACGAAGGCCCCGAAATCCATGATTTTGACAACCGTACCTTCATAGACAGCGTCGACTTCCGGCTCCCTGGTAAGGTCTTGAATCATTTTAATTGCGGCATCACCTTCCTGTTTTGAGATGGCAGCGACTTTAACCACACCGGAATCTTCAATCTCAATGCTGGTGTTGGTTTCACTCTGGATGCCTCGAATTATTTTACCACCGGGGCCGATGATTTCGCGGATCTTGTCGGGATGGATCTGGATGGTACTGATGGTCGGCGCGTAGGGAGAAATTGCA
The DNA here is from genome assembly GCA_945787595.1 of uncultured Desulfobacterales bacterium. Next base: position 1,504 of record CALZJV010000919.1, read on the forward strand.
TGACGGGGTTCGCTCAACGCTTCGGCCATTTTGTCGAGAATATGCAAACGTCCGGCTTTAGCCTGGGCCAGGGCCTTTTCCATGATGTCTTTCGAAAGTTCATATCCATCTGCAGGGCAGTGATGCCTTCACGGGTGCCGGCCACCTTAAAGTCCATGTCTCCCGTGTGATCCTCATCTCCTAAAATATCTGAAAGGACCACGATCTGATCATCTTCCTTGACAAGTCCCATGGCGATGCCGGCCACTGGGGCTTTGATGGGAACACCGCCGTCCATTAAGGCCAGACAACATGAGCATACGGTTCCCATGGAGGAAGATCCGTTGGATTCAAAGACCTCGGATACCAGGCGAATCGTATAGTCAAAATTTTCTTTATCAGGCAGAATTTTTTCGATGGCGCGGGTGGACAATCCGCCATGACCGATATCCCGGCGACTGGGACCTCCCATGCGTTTGACTTCGCCGACGGAATAGGGCGGGAAGTTGTAGTGCAGCATAAAGGGGCGAAATTCTTCACCGCCCAGGGTTTCCACGCGCTGTTCATCCTGGCCGGAGCCCAGGGTCAGTACGCCGAGAACCTGGGTTTCTCCCCGGGTAAAAAGAGCACTGCCATGGGGACGGGGAAGGATGCCGGTCTCGCAGCTAATCGGTCGGATTTCGTCGAATCGACGGCCATCAATGCGGCGGCCTTCTTTTAAAATGAGATCGCGACTGATTTTCTTCTGCAAATCGCCTAGAATGTCGTAAGCTTCTTCTCCACGATCGGTATAGGCTTCACCTAAGTTTTCAAACATTTGCGCTTTAAGCTCGCGCAAGGCCCCGGAGCGTTTTGTTTTCTCAGGGATTACAATAGTTTCGCGGATGGGTGCGGAGGCTTGCGTTTCCAGTAGACCGACCAGATCTTCATCTTTTGGCGGAGGAGAATACGGTCGTTTGGCTGCGCCGTGGGTTTCCTGCAGCTGCATTTGTATATCGATGAGGGGCTGCATGGCGTTATGGGCGAAAAATATGGCCTCCAGCATGTCCGCTTCGCTGATCAGGTTTCCGCTGCCTTCCACCATCACGACACCGGTCTTGGAGCCTGCCACGATGATATTGAGGTCGCTTTCATCCCAATCCGGAATGCCGGGATTTATCATCAGCTGGCCGTTAATGCGCCCGACGCGCACACTTGCAATGGGGCCGGCAAAGGGGATGTCCGAGATCGTAAGAGCCGTCGACGCCCCTATCATGGCCAGTGTATCCGGATCATTTTCCTGATCCATGGAAAGCACGGTGGCAATCACCTGGGTTTCGTAATTGTATTTTTTAGGAAATAGGGGACGAATGGGTCTGTCGATCAAACGGGCCGTCAGTGTTTCTTTTTCACTGGGACGGCCGATTTCACGGCGAAAATAAT
>CALZJV010000920.1 GCA_945787595.1 uncultured Desulfobacterales bacterium
GGCCTGACGGATGCGATGTTCGTTTTCTACCAGGGCCATCCGCAGATGCCTTCACTTTCTTCGCCAAAACCCTCGCCAGGGGCTACGGCCCCATAGGCTTTCTTTATGAGTTGGTGAGTAAAAGTCATTGATCCCATATTTGTCAAAGGATCCGGCAGCTTCACCCATATGAACATGCCTGCTTGGGGGTTGTTCGCCGCCCATCCCATGCGCTCGCGCCCATCATAAAGGATATTCCGTCGTTTTGTATTCTTCCTGCAACCCACTCAAAATTTAACTTAACGCTTCGAGCAACCGCAAGTTGGTTGACAAAATATGAATCGTTTTAATAAGATCGCAATTAAAATTATAGTGCTCCAAACCAGCTGAAGTACTTATTAAAAAACTAAGAACTTATCATAGGGGGCGTCATGGCTGACAACGTATTCAAATCAGGTGTTTTTATCACTTTGATACCATTAATTTTCCTTCTTAGCGGCCAAACGCTTCAAGCCGCAAATCTTGGTATCCCGGGTCTGGCAAAGAGTGAGAACAAAGTCCCGGAGGAAACCGTTCAAATCCCGGAGACTTTGGACAGCGATCAGATCAATTCATTTCTGGCCACCCTGAGCGATGCGCAAGTCAGACGTTTGTTCATTCAGGAACTGAAAAAAGAAGCCACGCGAGAGCTTACCGAAGGCAAAACCGATGAGGAGGCCGGTGGGCTGGCCGGTTTGATCCAGAAAATCCGATATTTTTCCGATTTTTTCCACTGGCGTATTTACGAACTTAAATCCGGTGCCGGGGCGGACCCTGAAGACTTACCGAAATTTTATCGCCTGCTGGGTAAGCGTGAGGATCAAGAAAAACCCGACCCATTTAAAACCATTGCCAGTGTTATCGGGCTTTTTCTGATAAGCTATGGTGTCGTCTGGTTTTCTCGCCGATCTGCGGCCGCCATTTACCGCCGTATCGAAAACGCCACAGCCGTCAACATGAAAGCCAAAATCGGGGGACTGGCACTGCAAGCCCTGCTGGATTTGCGCGATCGTCACCCTGGCACTATATTTTATTTTTATGGATGGCACCGGTCCGCAACGTGTGCTGGTTGCAACCTATTTGGCCGCTTTTTTAATTATCATGGCGGTCCAACTGGCTTCGCGATTTTTCCTGACCCCTAAGGTTACGGCCCTTCGATTTTTACCGATGGATGATGAGACTGCCGTATATCTGCACCGGTGGTTGATCACCATTGCGGCGGTAATCACCTTGGGGTGGTTTACCTGCGGCATCTTCCGGGTGGCAGGCGTCAGTGAAGCCAACCATCTCATCATGGTATTATTGGTCGCTTTGGCAGCTACTTCGATGATCATCATCATGATTCTGCAAAAACGCCAGCAGGTTCAACAGTCACTGGCCAAAGGTCTTCCCGAAACCGGATTCCGGGCTTACCTGGCAAGAATCTGGCACATCCTGGCAATCATCGCGGCGATGTCGTTATGGCTTATCTCGGCATTCAACCATTTTCTGGGGGGAATTCGTCCCGGCGCCCCCGGCATAAAAACCCTGCTGCTGATCCCGCTGTATATCTTGCTCGACTGGGCACTGCGGGAAATATTGAAGGTCTCATTTGGAATTGCAGCAAGGCCTGAAGTGGTCAGCCAGAACCTGACATTTGTCGATTCAGAAGTTTCAGATTCCACGGCCCCAGGGGAAGCGGTAGACCGGACAGACGCTGAAACTGCAGAAGAAACTGGAGAACAAGATAAAGAAGCTGCATCAACACACACCGAAGCAAAAAAATCGCAGGTTGGCAAACATATAGATGTACGCCGTTTGAATCGGATCGTCGGTGGTGGATTGCGCATTGTACTGGCGGCCTTCGTTTTCTTCTACCTTCTGGGAATATGGGGTGTCGATATTCATTTTGGCATCGCGGTAACCAAGGCGGCGTTTAATATCCTGATCGTGGTATTAATCTGCTATGTGTTTTGGGAGGTCATCAGCGCTATGATTCAACGCAGACTGGCCATAGAAATGCCGGAATCCGATGAGGACATGGAAGAAGGCGGTGCCGGAGGTTCGCGCATCGGAACGCTCTTGTTGCTGCTGCGCAAATTCATGTTGGTTGTTATCATCGTCATGGCAACCTTGATCATGCTCTCCTCGATCGGCGTTAACATCGGCCCCTTGATTGCCGGCGCCGGCGTCATTGGCCTGGCCATCGGTTTCGGGGCCCAGACACTTGTCAAAGACATTATTGCCGGCGTGTTTTTTTTGATGGACGACGCCTTCCGCGTCGGTGATTACATCGAAACCGCCGGGACAAA
>CALZJV010000921.1 GCA_945787595.1 uncultured Desulfobacterales bacterium
TGGTTTAACATCCCGGGAGTGACTGCCGACCCCACCCAGGTGGCCCAGAATTTTTACAACACCGGTCATGATGTGGTGATATCCGGGATCGATACCACTGAAGCCGTGGTTGTGGCCAGGCAACAGAAACAGCAGGGGAAAAATGTCTGGGCCATTCCCTATGATTACCTTGGTGCCTGTGGCGGTGCCTCCGATGTCTGTCTTGGTGTGCCGTATTTCAATTGGGGCCCGGGATACGTCAAATTTATAAAGGCCTCCATGTCGGGTAACTGGAAATCCGAATGGGATTGGCAGGGCCCGGGCTGGCAAGATATTAATAATCCGGACACCAGTGCTATCGGTTTTGCAGTGGGACCGGCCCTAGCGGAACCGGTTAAAAATGCCTTGGCAGCATTTATCAACGATCTGGGACAGGGCAAAATCGACCTGTTCAAGGGACCCTTGAATTATCAGGACGGAAGCACCTTCATCAAAGCCGGTCAGACGGCCAGCGATAAGCAGATCTGGTACATGGAACAGCTTCTTGAAGGGATGGCCGGACAAAGCAGCGCCAAATGATTTCAATATAAACGATAGAATTCAATAGGTTAATAAAATTGGCAGAGTGCAGAAGGGATTTTGTCCGCTTTCCGCACTCTGCAATTCTAACGGGTAAAAAGAAAGGTGCGAAGAGCGATAGCCACAAAAACACCCTTAATTCCATAAGAAGGTTCTTTACTCGCTGCCCCATGCTTGATGCCGTCCAATCATCGCACTAGACCTCATGATACATTAAAATAACTCACTTCCACTCGTTGGTGTCCATTCAAAAATGCGGCACCTTTCAAGAAAGCCCGAAAGTAGTTTACACTTTTTGTTCGAAAAGAATAATTTAAACACGAAAAGCACGAAATACACTAAAAAATATAAATTTTATTCTACAGATATTTCGTGTGTTTCGTGTATTTCGTGGTTAAAAAAATAAAACTGTAAACTGGAGAATGCGCCGCCATGTGGATCGAGCTTCAGGATATCCACAAGCACTATGGGCCCGTGAAAGCAAATAACGGGGTCAACCTGAAAGTCGCCCCCGGGCGCATTCACGGTATTCTGGGCGAAAACGGCGCCGGCAAAAGCACCATGATGAAAGTTCTGGCAGGTTTCAGCCAGAAAACCAGCGGATCCATTCTGATAGACGGCAACCCGGTCAACTACCGTAACCCGGCCCAGGCAGTGGCGCTTGGTATCGGTATGCTGTATCAGGACCCGCTGGATTTTTCCCTCCTTTCCGTCCTGGACAATTTTATGCTGGGGCAGATAAATGGATTTTCCGGGCATAAAAACAATTCTAGGAAAACGTTTCTCCATCTGGCAGATTCCTTCAATTTTACTTTGCATCCCGAAAGATATTCTTTTTAAATCACTTAAGAAACTGACCGCGGAAGGCAAAAGTGTCGTTCTGGTGTCCCATAAGCTGGAAGATGTCGAAGCCCTATGCGATCAGGTCACCGTGATGCGTCAGGGCAAGGTGACCGGCGACATGGACCAGCCCTTTGATCCCAGGGGGTTGCTGGAAATGATGTTTGGAACCCCGCCGCTGCCGCCTGCCCGTTGTATGGAAACGCCAGGCAGTGACCTTCTGGTGATGAAAAGCGTTTCAGGGTCCGGGGGGCGTTCCGGTTTAAAGAATTGTGATGTTGTTGTCCGCGAGGGAGAGGTTGTTGGTTTGGCGGGCCTGGAAGGAAGCGGTCAGGGGGTGTTTTTGCGCATTGCCGGCGGTTTAAAGCAGCCGACCAAAGGGTCCATATTTTTAGCGGACCGGGATATGAAAAAACAGGATCATCACAATTTCATACGTCACGGTGTGACGTTTATGCCGGCCTCGCGCCTGGAAGAGGGGTTGATATCCGGTTTGAGCATCACCGAGCATTTTGCCCTGCAGGAGAATCAAAAACGTTTTATGGTGAAGTGGCAGGAGGCCCATCGTTTAGCTGCTGAGCGCATCGAAAGATTTCGAATAAAAGGAGTGCCTGATTCCCAGGTAAATGCATTATCCGGGGGCAACCAGCAGCGACTGCTGCTTTCCTTTCTACCTGCGGATCCCGTGTTGCTGCTGCTCGAGAATCCAACCCGGGGTCTTGATATGGAATCGATGAACTGGGTCTGGCAGCATCTTCAAAAATATTGTCTCAATAAAACGAGCATCATTTTTTCATCCTCGGAGCTCGATGAAATCCTCATGGTGGCGGATCGAATTCTGGTATTTTTTGA
>CALZJV010000922.1 GCA_945787595.1 uncultured Desulfobacterales bacterium
ACCAGATTTACGAATTTGAATTCAGGTCAAAGCTTTCAACAAAAACAGGATAAGAGCCTATGCTTTTGCCGCGACTGTGTGGGTAAAAAGCGTTGCCGTTGCTGCAGCCGGCATGCCATTAAAAATTCGCGGGTTAATCATCTACAATGCCGGCATTCCGAGATCCCATCTTCCTGTGATTATTCTACCTGAAAACCCGGCGCCCGCCGAGCGAACCGCGGTAAAAATATTACAAAAACAAATCAGCGGGGTGCTGGACACGTCTATGTCAGCAACAAACCTTCATGGTATGAAAGTCCGTGTGCTGGAAAAAAATCTCTGCCCCAATGACATATTTAACGCAAAATTTATTTTAAGTATCGGCAGATGGCCGATGATCTGGGATAACACATTATATGCCAGAAACCTCGAAACAAGGCGCTATGGGGGGTATACAACCTACTACCCAGGCAAGGTCAGGATGTGCAACCTCTTTGAACCCTATCACACTTACATGCCCAAAGATTTTCACCGATATAACCATGGAAGCCGCAAAAAAGGTGCCGCAGAATCTTGACTGGAAGTGGTTTCAATTGCCGATTTGAGCCTCCAACCAATATTCCATTTATTTCTCCGAGCTATAGGCTCTAACCTCCGGGGTATAGTCCCCTACGCGACGGAGTCGAACCGCAAGCAGGGTCAGGATTCTTTATCCATCAACTATTCGGTAAGCCGTTTCGAAGTGGGCGTTTAACGAGGCCATAGCACCACAGTATTTTGTTTCAGACAGCTGGATGGCCTGTTCCACCGCTTTAGGCTTGAGCCCTTTACCATGCAAAACAAACTCGATCTGAATGTCCGTGTAGCGTTTGGGATATTCTGCAGCGCGCTCACCGGTGATGTTGACCTGGAAGGCGGTTACCTGGGCGCGTTTTTTTTCCATAATCATGATGACATCTATTGCCGAACACCCGGCGACGCCGATTAAGACCATTTCCATTGGACTGGGTCCACTGGCGCCTTCGCTGCTATCGAGGACCACGGCAGGGCCTTTGCCCGCACGCGCAATAAACTGCATCCCATCTGTCCATTTGACCTGTGCTTTTAATGTCATGATGTTCCCCTTTCACCAGTTTGTCTGATTGGTAATTTTTTTTCGGAATTATAACCAATAAAAAGTTAATTTAAAGGTTGCCGACAGTTCTTGAAAGTCTCGGCCTTGGAGTAATGGAGTGATGGAGTATTGGAGTGTTGAAAAAAAATACATCAATCCTTTCGTCATTACTCCAGTACTCCAATACTCCGAAATTAATTGAAATTGAAAGCGACCACGATGGATTACCCTCTTTTGGGCTATAGATCCGTTTTTTTTTAAAAATTAAGGAAACGCTACGCTCCACCTCTTTTTATTAAATTGATCGTTCGACTCAGAGGCTCCCGAAGGGCAGAATACCATAATTTTAGCTCATTTTCTTAATTGATGGATTCGTAAAAAGTCAGAATTTCGATTTTTGTTCATTGTAACACATTGAAATTATGAGCCCTGAATTTTTTTTGTGCGTTTTGAGCCTTTTTGCGGCCATATCTTAATTAAAATTACAATTTTTTGAGTCCCGATAGTTCGAGAATACCTAACCCGGATAAGCCCGAAAGGAAACCCTATGTCTCAAAAATTAAATAAGTACAGCTCTCGTATCACCGGTAGAAAATCACAAGGGGCGTCGCAAGCAATGCTTTATGGTGTCGGCTTAACCGACGCTGATATGCAAAAAGCCCAGGTGGGTATCAGCAGCGTGTGGTTTGAAGGCAACACCTGCAATATGCACCTGAACCAGCTGTCCGCAAAAAAAGTCAAAGAAGGTGTTGATGCAGCAGGCCTGGTGGGGCTGCGCTTCAATACGATTGGGGTCAGCGACGGCATATCCATGGGTACTGAAGGCATGAGCTATTCACTGCAATCACGCGATCTGATTGCCGACTCCATCGAGACGGTCATGCAGGCACACTGGTATGACGCCAATATTTCACTTCCAGGCTGTGATAAAAATATGCCCGGGTGTCTGATCGCCATGGGCCGGATCAACCGACCGTCACTGATGGTTTACGGCGGCACCATTCGTGCCGGCCGGCTTGAGGACGCAAAGCTGGACATAATCTCTGCTTTTCAAAGTTACGGCGAATATATTGCCGGGTCCATCGATGAGCAGCGCCGTCAGGCAATTGTCAAAAAAAGCTGCCCGGGCGCCGGCGCCTGCGGTGGCATGTATACCGCCAATACTATGGCCTCAGCCATTGAAGCCATGGGAATGTCGCTGCCTTATAGCGCCAGTCTTCCGGCCGAATCCTCCCGCAAACTCGCAGAATGCAGCCGGGTCGGATCAGCCATCCGGCGATTGTTGGAAGAGGACATCAAACCGCGGGATATCATGACCCGTCAAGCATTTGAAAATGCGATGGTTGTCATCACAACCCTGGGCGGGTCCACCAACGCAGTGCTGCATCTGATCGCTATGGCACGTTCGGTGGATGTTCCCCTGTCCATCGATGACTTCCAGCGAGTCAGCGATCGGACTCCGCTGCTGGCCGATATGAAACCAAGCGGCAGCTATGTTCAGGAAGACTTAGACCGTGTCGGCGGCATACCTGCCTTGATGAAATACCTGCTCGATGAGGGTCTGCTGCAAGGTGACTGTTTGACGGTCACCGGCCAAACGCTGGCCGAAAACCTCAAGGACACGCTGCCGCTTGCCGTAGATCAGAAAATTATCAGTCCCTTGAACCAACCCATTCATAAAAGCGGACATATCCAAATATTGCGGGGTAATCTGGCGCCGGAAGGCGCAGTGGGGAAAATTACCGGCAAAGAAGGCCTCTCGTTTACCGGGCCGGCTGTTGTCTTCGATTCAGAGGAGCAGATGTTGGCGGCCCTTGAAGCCCATCAGATTACAAAGGGTGATGTGATCATCATTCGTTACGAAGGCCCCCAGGGCGGGCCCGGCATGCCTGAAATGCTGACGCCCACATCGGCCATCATGGGTGCCGGCCTGGGCCAGGATGTAGC
>CALZJV010000923.1 GCA_945787595.1 uncultured Desulfobacterales bacterium
GACATGCAAGTCTATTTTTCTGACAGGATCGACAGGATGGACAGGATATAGAAATACTAAGAAAAAATATCCTGATAATCCTGTAAATCCTGTCTAAATTAAAGAAGTTTCATACGAGTTCAGCCACTAAAACACAAAGGCACAAAAAAAGGAATATAAAGTTCGTTTTTGTCATGAGCTATCCGGAGGCTAATTGAAATATTAAAGACAGGATTGCGCCCCAAATCGGATATCCGGATAGCGAATAGGCAGCATAGCAGTACTACCGGACGCCCCGGTGAAGATGATTGTGTTACATCTTTCTTTGTGAATATTAGTTGACAGCGGCCGGCAAGGTAGGTAACTTAGTGCTACGATACGCAATTACAGTCACATAGGATTAAGGACCCATTCATCGTAATTGCTCACTCAGCACTAAGTCCTGAGTGAGTAAATACGTTAGCGTATTTACGAATCGATGGACTTAGCTATAGCCATAGCGAAAAAATTGAATGGCGTACCTTATTACACTATATCTCGAGCAAAGACGCCTAAATCAATATTTGAGATTTGGAAAATGATTCTTAACTCAGTGATAAGACTAGCAGGAACTAATCATAGTCAGGGAGGTAAAAAATGAAGGAATTGCAAAGTGTGCTAAGCATCGTTTCCGATGGCCTCAAAACACTTGCCAAAGGAGTTGAAGCGATTGCAGAAAAAGTTGATGAGGTCGCGAAAGCTCAAGGCCCGGTTAAACCAAAGAGAAAAAAGCCAGCAACAGCAACTGCAAAAAAGAAAGCTGCCAAGAAACCGGCTCAAAAGGCAGCAAAGAAGAAGGTAGCCGGATCAGCAACCGATACAGACAAGGTGCTTAATGTAATAGGTAGATCTAAAAAAGGTGTCAGCACCGCTGCAATCCTGCAGAAGACAGGTTATAACCAGAAGAAAATTGCCAATATAATTTACAGACTTCGGAAACAGCAGAAAATTAAAAGTGTCGAAAAGGGAGTTTATGTAAAATTATGATTTCAACCTAATTTGAGCATATTTAACCGATCTGCACCGATCTTTCTCACATTCCCTGGGCGTGAATGTTACGACTTCGGCAGATCGTATCGCGAAAATTAACTCAACTCAAATTAAATAGCAGAAGGCTATCAAGATTCGTTATCGTGGTCACCCTGCCGTATTCCACGTGGGCATAACTTCCTGCGTTTCTGCCGGGAACACCAAAACCGTTGACGATGATATGATCTGTCTCAAGGCCTGACGGATGCGATGTTCGTTTTCTACCAGGGCCATCCGCAGATGCCTTCACTTTCTTCGCCAAAACCCTCGCCAGGGGCTACGGCCCCATAGGCTCCCATCATTAAGGATATCCCGTCGTTCTTGTAGTTTTCCTGCAACCCACTCAAAATACAACTTAGACCTTCGAATGACGGCAAGTTGGTTGACAAAATATGAATCGTTTTAATAAGATCGCAAAAACAAATCATAGTGCTCCAGACCAGCTGAAGCACTTATTGAAATGCTGAGAACTTATCATGGGGGACGTCATGGCTGACAACGTATTCAAATCAAGTATTCTTTTCTCTTTGATAACATTAATTGTCCTGCTTAGCGGACATACGATTCAAGCCGCCAATCTTGGTATCCCGGGTCTGGCAAAGAGTGAGAGCGAAGTCTCGGAGGAAACCGTTCAAATCCCGAAGGATCTGGACAGCGATCAGATCAATTCATTTCTGGCCACCCTGAGCGATGCGCAAGTCAGACGTTTGTTGATTCAGGAACTGAAAGAAGAAGCCACGCGGGCGCTTACCGAAGGCAAAACCGATGAGGAGGCTGGTGGGCTGGCCGGTTTGATCCATAAAATTCGATTCATTTCCAATTTTATCGACTGGCGTCTTTACGAACTTAAATCCGGTGTCGGGGCGGACCCTGAAGACTTGCCGAAATTTTATCGCCTGCTGGGTAAGCGTGAGGATCAAGAAAAACCCGACGCATTTAAAACCATTGCCAGTGTTATCGCACTTTTTCTGATAAGCTATGGGGTCACCTGGTTTGCTCGTCGATCTGCGGCCGCCATTTACCGCCGTATCGAAAACGCCACAGCCGTCAACATGAAAGCCAAAATCGGGGGACTGGCACTGCAAGCCCTGCTGGATTTG
>CALZJV010000924.1:0-1127 GCA_945787595.1 uncultured Desulfobacterales bacterium
CAGAGAGGACCTCTCCTTGAGGCAGTAAGGTCACCAGGTGGCCCAGAAATTCAACATGATGAATTTTCCCCGAAATTCACTCAGGCTTCTTTTTGTGCCTTTTAAATCCGGAAGGTTGAATTCCGGGGCATCAATCTTTTTGGCTAACCTATTTACGCCAAACTTTACCAGGAGGTCCTCTCCCCCCCACAGGGGGATATCACCTGTCAGCAAAATAAGAGATAGGCCGAAAAAATAGAGTGCAACCCGTTTTGTTACTTTCATATACGGTCTTCCAAAAAAGTCGGCTTGCCATTGGAATTTTTCAAGTAATGCAATCACTTTAGAAGCTATATCAGTTGCTTTCTCGCCGTAGCGTCAGATCAGTTCTCGGCTGCCGTCAGAGTAGCGAACCTTCAAGGTAACCGTACCTTCATTCAAAAGCCACGGACGAACCGTGAAGCGCCGCGCGCCGCTGGTATGCATGGGGTCGGCAGCCGCGATTTCCTTGGCCTCGGCAAGTGATCCAGCACGAATAATCACCATGCCTTCACCCTGCCAATCCTCCTCGTTATCCGCGAAAAAGGGGCCAGATCCGAACGTTACGCCCTTCTCTTCCAACGATTTATGAAACCCTAAGTGCGCCTCCAGATTCTCCATGATCGGACCCAAGCCACCGGTTGGGGTGGTGATGATCACATAGAGGTCCTTACATAGCATGCCTTTCGCTGCTTCCAAGATGTCCTTTTTCTTAAGCTGAGGTTCTGACATGTGGCAACCCCCTTCTTTATAATTATTTAAAACAAAGAAAAGAACGCAGAAACAATTTTACCAGAAAAAATTGAAACGAGATGTCAGGCTTGGCTCGATTTCACAAATGCACCACGCTTCCGGTTAGGTGCAGATAAGAATAGTGAACAGCAAATGGTTAATACCACATTGTGTCATCGTAAGTCAAACCAATTTCGATTGGGTTTAGACGGGAATATACATTAAAAGTATTGGACAGCTAGTGGATTGAATCGATATGGGAAATAATGTCAAAATCCAGATAAATTGAGATAATCTAAGTTCAGAGAAAAGTTATGATATGCTCTAAATTTGCCTCAAATTTGAAAGATTCCTGGCGACTGATTTCTTGCCAGCAT
>CALZJV010000924.1:1175-2515 GCA_945787595.1 uncultured Desulfobacterales bacterium
CTGATTTCTTGCCAGCATGTGAAAATACGTAAATATTCATATATGTTATGGCTATCTTAATTAATTCAAGAAGCCCTGAGTTACGGATATATAGCAGTTAACACCACCGGAGACCAGAGAGTCGAGAATGATGATATCACAAATTTTTAATGGCCATTGATAATTCCAGCTATATTAGAGAATACCATAGGTTTTAGAATGCAGGAATCGAAATATGTATACTACGAATCCTTTTGGGCACAAAAAATTATGCTTTATACCAAAATAAGTGGGCAGGGTATTAGCCCTGCCTACATAAGCCGCTCCCAAAAAAGAAAAGCCTTAGGGCTGAATGGGGCATTTGAAATCATTCAGTGGCACCCGCATTATAATTACATCGGGTACAGCATTCAACACATCTTCTTCCGATGTGAGCAGGTATGCATCATCTGGATAAACCCACATTACAGAGTGAAATGCCCATTTACCGCCATGATAATCTTTATCTCCTGGAGCGACAGCGGCAATGCCAAGTTGACCCTCAACGTTGCCGTTCATAACCACGTAAAAGTTATCACGACCAGGCTTTGGCATGGACGCCGGTGGGACGACGGTGCGTACAATCTCGCCCTCGTAATACAGTTCTCCGAATCCAGGTCTTTGGGCTGCCGCCGGTAAGGAAAAGATAGCAATACATACTGCTGCCAGCATTCCGATGAATAATTTTTTTTTCATGTCTGTACTCCTTTCTTGGTTGTGCCCAGCCGGCCTGCCGGGCAGTGAAGATGGGTATTGCTGCATAACAATTGTTGGGGACGGTCAAACCGGAGAGTCCTCCATGCAGCTACCATCCAATATAGCCAGCATTCATAACGAACGTATCACGAAAAGATAACTTTTTTGTCAAAAAACGTAGCCTGCGGAGGTTTCGATTGTGAAAGGGCTGCGGTCTGCTTATAAAAAAATTTGGACCTGCTTCAAATTGTATAATCCGTGCCTTACGATGAAGTTTGGAGGGGTTAAAATTTATTAGATGTGCTGACGCAATATAAAACTTTGGAATTTTTTTAGATTAGGTTTAAATCAAAAGGGGATTTTACCGAACCAAAACTTGGGATACTTGCCAGAAAACCAAATATCAGTTTGTTTCAGATTTATTGAGACTATATAACATTAAGAGAAATTTGTGATATTTGCTGATTCTAACCGTGATTTGAGCCTTTACGAAATGTCAGATTTCTTGCCACTATCGTAACATACTGAAAATGTTATATATCAAATGGATATCACACATTTTCCAGCGGTGTCAATTGCTGAGAGTCGAGAAAAAATTTAGCTGTCGCATCTTGATCAGTGATTAA
>CALZJV010000925.1 GCA_945787595.1 uncultured Desulfobacterales bacterium
TACCGTGACTGCGTTAAAAATATGCTGTGGAACGGATATCCCGGGCCCATCGGCCCTGCCTCAGCAGCGGTCATGGCCGAGTATGTCGTAGTCGATATGTTTGCCAACTATTGCACCAAGGGTATGTCCAAGGATGCTGTCATCTCGCGGGCGGAAAAGCAAATTGCCCGGGCATACAGGTAGTGATGCCGGTAAATATTAAGTAAGAATGGCAGGGGTGGTCGGATTCTGGGAAAGGAACGTCCACCCCTTTGTCACTTTTATTAGATAGTGGCTATTAGTTAAAAATGCGAGGGCGGGGCGTTTTTCCGTCATGCCCGCGCAGGCGGGCATCTAGTCTACTCGATCCCGGATCTTCTGGATTCCTGCCTTCGCAGGAATGACGCTTTATATCGCAATAAACTCCCCGACAGCTCTGTCAAATAACTAATAACAAATAACTTATAACCCTTAACCAATAGCTGATAGCTTATAAATCCTGTTGGAGGTTAACAAGTGAATGCGAATACCGCTTCGGATCAAGCACGGGAAGCCACGGGCCTGCGTCAGCGTTTCGCGCAAGCTCTGGAAAACCCGACTATCCTTGGCTTGCTGTTCGTGGCTCCGGCTGAACTCCTGCTTTTAATATTTCTGGCATACCCATTTTTGTTGGGTCTCTGGCTGGGTTTTACCGATACCATTGTGGGTCGGGAGGGGAGTTTTATCGGATTCGAGAATTACGCCTGGCTGCTGGAAGATCCCACTTTTTGGCTGACCTGCTTTAACACATTTCTTTACACGGTCGTCGCAGTTATCTTCAAGGCGGTTTTGGGTATCGGTCTGGCCGTGATTTTGAATCGCGATTTCAAGGGCAAAGGTTTGATGCGGGCCATCGTTCTTTTGCCCTGGATCATCCCGACAGCCTTGAGCGCCATCTGCTTCTGGTGGCTTTACGATTCGACTTTCAGCGGTATTTCATGGACCCTGATGAAACTGGGGATCACGGACCACTTTATTGATTTTCTGGGCGATCCCTGGAACGCCCGGTGGGCATTGATCGCAGCCAATGTTTGGCGCGGTGTGCCGTTTTTCACCATCGGACTGCTGGCGGGACTGCAGACCGAGATTGACGGTGCCAGTGCCTGGAAAAAATTTCGCAGAATTACCCTGCCGCTGCTCACCCCGCTCTTAACCGTAGTAACCGTATTTTCCACCATCTGGACTTTTGCGGATTTTCAGCTGGTCTGGATTATCACCAAAGGCGGGCCGGCAGGCGCCACCCATATTTTCGGAACACTTTCCTTTCAACGAGCCATGCAGGGAGGACAATTTGGCGAAGGTGCGGCCATCTCCAATTTTATGTTGCCCATCCTGGTGGCCTGCGTGTTTATTGCTTTCGTTTTTTTAAGGAGAGAGGATTAAGATATGGCCATCGAACGCGTCAGTTCCAAAGTGATAAAATTCTATGTGCCCCTGGCGGCATACCTGATATTCCTTCTCTTTCCCTTTTATTGGATGGTCAATACGGTATTCAAATCGGATATTGAACTCTATAATATGAATCTCAATCCACTCTACATCCATTCACCGACTTTAGGCAATATTGTCGCGTTATTCACTGAAACCATTTTTCTCAAATGGATGGCCAACACCTTTTTTGTGGCCCTCAGTGCGACCTTAATCTCTCTGGTTGTCAGTCTCCTGGCCGCCTATGCTATCCAGAGATTGCAGTTCAAGACGTCCGGTCCCACCGGTGTGGCCATTTTTTTAGGTTATCTGGTGCCCCAAACCATTTTATTCATCCCGCTGGCCCATACCATTTTTAAATTAAGACTGTGGGACTCGCTATGGGCGCTGGTTCTGACGTACCCGACCTTTCTCATTCCGTTTTGTACATGGTTACTGATGGGATACTTTAAATCCATTCCCAAGGAGATGGAAGAATGTGCCATGATCGACGGCGCCAGCCGGATTAAGATTTTTCGCAAGATCATTCTACCCTTCCAGCACCGCTAAAAAGACGGTGCCTATCGGTCTGGTCACCGAACTGGTCCGGGGAGACGTTTACCACTGGGGAGCCCTGATGGCAGGCGCCCTTTGTGCCTCCGTACCGGTGGCCCTGGTGTACTCTTTTTTTGTCGAGCACTATGTTGCCGGCATGACCGGTGCATTGAAGGAGTAAAACACATATGGCAGAAGTACGCTTAGAAAAAATTTACAAGCATTTTGACGAGGTCGTCGCGGTCGACGACTTTAACCTGTCCATTAAGGACAAGGAATTTGTCGTTCTGGTCGGACCCAGTGGCTGCGGCAAAACCACCACGCTGCGGATGATCGCAGGTCTTGAGAGTATCACCAGCGGAGATGTATACATTGGAGACCGGCTCATCAACAAGCTGCCGGCTAAAGATCGCAACATCGCCATGGTATTTCAAAATTATGCGCTGTATCCCCACATGACCGTGTTCGACAACATGGCTTTTTCGCTCGAGATGCGCAAACGCTCAAAGGATGAGATCAAGGAACGGGTGCAGGAGGCTGCCGAAATACTCGGCATCCAGGGGCTTTTGCTTCGCCGGCCCAAACAGCTTTCCGGCGGTCAGCGACAGCGGGTGGCCCTGGGACGTGCGATAGTGAGAAAGCCCGAAGTGTTTCTATTTGACGAACCCCTGTCCAACCTGGATGCCAAACTCAGGGCTCAGACCCGGCTGGAGCTGAAGAAACTTCATGAACGGCTCGCCACTACGGCGGTATATGTGACCCACGATCAAATTGAAGCCATGACCATGGGGGACCGTATCGTGGTCATGCACAACGGCTTTATTCAGCAGGTTGGCTCACCGCTGGAACTCTACGACCGGCCGGCCAACAAGTTTGTGGCCGGGTTTATCGGCAGCCCAGCCATGAATTTATTCGAAGCGGAGTTAAACGGAGCCGGAGATGGGGTTTCCCTGCGGGCCGGCGACTTCACGCTCGACCTACCGCCTGAAAAGGCGAAATATTTTCAGGATTACACCGAACAAAAAGTCATCGTGGGCATTCGGCCGGAGGATTTCAAGCAGGCCGACGAACACAGCCCGGGAAAAACCATCAGCGCCACGGTAGAGGTGGTTGAACCGATCGGTAACGAAACCTACGTTAATGTTGCTGCCGGCAACGTGACGCTGACCGCG
>CALZJV010000926.1 GCA_945787595.1 uncultured Desulfobacterales bacterium
TCTGGGCGATCCCTGGAACGCCCGGTGGGCATTGATCGCAGCCAATGTTTGGCGCGGTGTGCCGTTTTTCACCATCGGACTGCTGGCGGGACTGCAGACGATCAGCCCGGATCTTTACGAGGCGGCCGAGATTGACGGCGCCAGCGCCTGGAAAAAATTTCGCAGAATTACCCTGCCGCTACTCACCCCGCTCTTAACAGTTGTAACCGTATTTTCCACCATCTGGACTTTTGCGGATTTTCAGCTGGTCTGGATCATCACCAAAGGCGGACCGGCCGGCGCCACCCATATCTTTGGGACCTTATCCTTTCAGAGGGCCATGCAGGGTGGGCAATTCGGTGAAGGTGCGGCCATCTCCAATTTTATGTTGCCCATTCTGGTGGCCTGCGTGTTTATCGCTTTTGTTTTTCTAAGGAAAGAGGACTAGCTAATGGCAATCGACCGCGTTGGATCCAAGGTTGTAAAATTCTATGTACCGCTGGCGGCATACCTGGTATTCCTTCTCTTCCCATTCTATTGGATGGTTAACACGGTATTCAAATCGGACATTGAACTCTATAATATGGATCTCAATCCACTCTACATCCATTCACCAACCCTGGGAAATATAGTCGCCCTTTTCACTGAAACCATTTTTCTCAGATGGATGGCCAACACTTTTTTTGTGGCCCTCAGTGCGACTTTAATCTCTCTGGTTGTCAGTCTCCTGGCTGCCTATGCTATCCAGAGGTTGCAGTTCAAGACGTCCGGTCCCACAGGTGTGGCCATTTTCTTGGGTTATCTTGTGCCTCAAACCATTTTATTCATCCCGCTGGCTCATACCATTTTTAAATTAAAACTGTGGGACTCTCTGTGGGCCCTGATTCTGACGTACCCGACCTTTCTCATCCCGTTTTGTACCTGGTTGCTGATGGGATACTTTAAATCCATTCCCAAGGAGATGGAAGAATGTGCCATGATCGACGGCGCCAGCCGGATTAAGATTTTTCGCAAGATCATTCTACCCGGGAGTTTTATCTGCCGGCATTTTTTGTTTCACCCTATCATGGAATGAATATCTCTACGCCCTGGCGTTTATTTCCAGCACCGCTAAAAAGACGGTGCCTATCGGTCTGGTCACCGAACTGGTCCGGGGAGACGTATACCACTGGGGGGCGTTAATGGCCGGTGCTTTATGCGCCTCGGTACCGGTGGCCCTGGTGTACTCGTTTTTTGTCGAGCACTATGTCGCCGGCATGACCGGTGCATTGAAGGAGTAAAACACATATGGCAGAAGTACGCTTAGAAAATGTCTGCAAGCATTTTGACGAAGTCGTGGCGGTCGACAACTTCAACTTGTCCATCCAGGACAAGGAATTTGTGGTTCTGGTCGGACCCAGTGGCTGCGGCAAAACCACCACGCTGCGGATGATCGCCGGTCTGGAGAGTATCACCAGCGGAGATGTATACATTGGAGATCGTCTCATCAACAAGCTGCCGGCTAAGGACCGCAACATCGCCATGGTATTTCAAAATTATGCCCTGTATCCCCACATGACCGTGTTCGACAACATGGCTTTTTCACTGGAGATGCGCAAACGCCCGAAGGATGAGATCAAAGAACGGGTACAGGAGGCTGCCGAAATACTCGGCATCCAGGGACTTTTGCTTCGCCGGCCCAAACAGCTATCCGGCGGCCAGCGACAGCGTGTGGCGCTGGGACGTGCGATTGTGAGAAAGCCCGGAGTGTTTCTGTTTGACGAACCCCTGTCCAACCTGGATGCCAAGCTCAGGGTTCAGACCCGGCTGGAGCTGAAGAAACTTCATGAACGGCTTGCCACCACGGCGGTATATGTGACCCACGATCAAATTGAAGCCATGACCATGGGGGATCGTATCGTGGTCATGCACGATGGGTTTATTCAGCAGGTCGGCTCGCCGCTGGAACTCTATGACCGGCCGGCCAATAAGTTTGTGGCCGGGTTTATCGGCAGCCCGGCTATGAATTTATTCGAAGCGGAGCTAAACGGAGCCGGAGATACTGTTTCCTTGCGGGCCGGCGACTTCACCCTCGACTTGCCGCCTGAAAAGGCCAAGCATTTTCGAGATTACACCGAACAGAAAGTGATCTTGGGGATCCGGCCGGAGGATTTCAAGCGGGCCGCCGAACCTAGCCCGGGAAAAACCATCAGCGCCACGGTAGAGGTGGTTGAACCGATCGGTAACGAAACCTACGTTAATGTTGCTGCCGGCAACGTGACGCTGACCGCGCACAGCACTCTCAATCTGATCCCGATCTTTGAAAACATGCATCTTTTCGACATCCGCAGTCAGAAATCAATCCTTAATAAATGAAATCGACAGCAATCATGCCGTCGGCTTTGACAACGTCGATGTCGCCGCCTGCACCGCTTGCGGTGTTCCGGTTGGTAACACACCGGATGTTCTTTCGGAAACAACCGCCGATCTGGCATTCACCCTGATTCTGGTCGCCGCACGCCGGGTAGAGGAGATGGCGGAGTGGGTGAAGGCGGATCGCTGGACCAAAAACAGGGGATTACTTGAAAATCTGGGCACCGACGTGCACCATGCATTGTTGGGTATCATCGGCTTGGGGCCGTTTATCCGATCAGGGCTGTCAGAGTAAATCCTCTGATCGATCGGTTGCCGGCGGCGGTACGGGTGTCAGCCGGCAGATCGCGTCATATAGATCAGGACTCAAATCAATATCGGCGGATCGAAGCGAGTCTTCTAACTGTTCTACATTGCGGGCGCCCATAATCGGTACGGTTACCGCCGGGTGATGGGCCACCCACGCCAACGCCAGAGAAACCGGATGGTAACCGCTATCTGCGGCAAATTGCGAAAATTTGATCGCGGCATCGTATATCCATTGTTCGGAGTATCTTTTTTGGTACATATCATCTTCGGTCAGGCGTCCATGTCCTGACTGGCGGTCTTTACCATACTTTCCGCTGAGAATTCCCCCTCCCAAAGGGTTGTAACTGATCACGCCAAGATTTTCAGATTGAGCCAGGGGTAAAATTTCAACTTCTGCCTGGCGTTTAACCAGATTGTACATCGGCTGAACGCACTGAAACGATGTCCAACCGTTCAGGGCGGAGACCCCCAGTGCTTTGGCGATCTGCCAAGCGGCAAAATTGCTGACACCGGTGTAGCGAACTTTGCCCTGGGCCACCACATCGTCTAAAGCCCGCAGAGTTTCTTCAAGCGGGGTATGCTCGTC
>CALZJV010000927.1 GCA_945787595.1 uncultured Desulfobacterales bacterium
GCACACTCCACCACGAGGGGATTGCCGGTGCCTGCGCAGCGGTGGAATTCATTGCTGACATCGGCCTGAAATTCGGAAATGAATTTGACGGGCAAACCGAGGCTTTGAAAGGAAACCGAAGGAATCAGATCATCGCCGGGCTGCGGGTATTTGAAAACTACGAAATGGCACTGACCGATGATTTAATCGAGGCCATCACATCCAGTATTTCCAAAGCAACCCTTTACGGCCCTGTGGCGGGACATCCCCGCACTTCCACGGTCTCTTTTACCTACGCGGGATACACTGCGGATCAGATAGCAAAATACCTGGGGGAAAGAGGGCTGTTTGTCTGGGGCGGTCATTTTTATGCCATCCGCCTGGTTGAAAGGCTGGGACTTTTGGACCGGGGTGGACTGGTGCGGGTCGGCATTGCGCCTTACAATCACGGAACAGAACTGGACCGACTCATAGAAGCATTGAGTGATGAAGATGCTCTGAAACGTTTTGCGGCAACGCAGAGTTGATTGAAAAGCAAAATACGTTCTGTTTCATATCAATGATGTTGCCAACTAAAGAGGAGTGTATCCATTGGATGGCAGAAACCGGAAGGATTTAAGCTCCGGAGTCGAAGTTGACATCGTGCTGAAAAAGGACCAGCGCACCGGGACACTGACCCGGGGCGTCGTAAAGGATATTTTAACAAAATCGCCCCGTCATCCTTATGGCATCAAGGTAAGGTTGACGGATGGTCAGGTGGGAAGAGTCAAGAAAATCCTCTTATAAAAGCAAGGGAATCGGAGCATATAGTTTCTGAACGCCGTAGTGGTGACATAAAGTAACTACAGTCATTGGACCGATCTTCAAAAAAGGAAATAAAGGTGAAACGAATTTGCGTCTTCTGCGGATCCAGTCCCGGAAATAACTCTAAATATACAAAATCTGCCCGTAAATTGGGGGAAACACTGACGGAAGGCGATATCACCCTTATCTATGGCGGGAGCAACATCGGATTGATGGGTGAAATCGCCAACGCCATGATTCGCAGAAATGGGAACGTTATCGGCATTATCCCGCAGGTATTGGTCGAAAAAGAAGTTGCTTTCACCCATCTTCAGGATTTGAGGGTTGTCAATTCCATGCATGAACGTAAAGCGCTAATGGCAGAACTGGCCGACGGATTTATCTCTATGCCCGGCGGATTTGGAACACTTGAAGAAACCATAGAAATGCTAACCTGGACGCAGCTTGGGATCCATGAAAAACCCCTCGGATTATTGAATGTCGAGGATTAAATTCAGCCCACCTCAAATCGATAAATGGTGGGTAGATAAAAAAGAAAGAAAAATTGCAAAAATTTAGCCACCAGGCACGAAGGCACAAAAAAAGGAATATGGTAACCGTTCAGATCTTTAGATTTCACTGCGTTGTATTTTTTACTATTTTCGATTCAGGAATTTACACTATTTGTATAGGAAGATTGCGTGAGGACAAGATACTTTTACGGCTACAACATTGTAGCGGCCGGTTTTATCATCCAGGCGGTGGGTGTTGGTGCGATGTTCACCTACGGCGTCTTTTTCAAGGAGTTCCAGGCCGAGTTCGGCTGGTCGCGGGCGGCGATATCGGGTGCCTCCTCACTGGCCTTTTTAATAATGGGACTGGTCGGGATCATTGCCGGCAAGATGAACGACCGGATCGGACCGAAGGTTATCATCGTGGTATCCGGCATTTCAATGGGGCTTGGCTACGTGCTGATGTCCCGTTTGCAGGCGCTATGGCAGCTTTACCTGCTGTACGGTGTGTTGGTGGGTATCGGCTTCAGCACGCATGATGTTATCACACTGTCAACAGTGGCACGCTGGTTCGAAAGACGCCGGGGTATGATGTCCGGTTTCGTCAAGGTAGGGACGGGATCCGGCCAATTTCTGGTGCCGCTGATTGCCACATTGTTGATCACCGCTTATGGTTGGCGCAACTCCTACCTCATTATCGGTGCGGTGGCCCTGGTGATATTCGTTGCTGTGGCTCAGGTACTAAGCCGGGATCCGCAGGCCATTGGGCTGCGGCCCGATGGTGACAGTCATGACTCGTGCGACAACGGCATCGGTTCCCGGGAAGAGAGTGTGACCCTGAGGGCAGCTGCCCGTACCGGGCAGTTTTGGATCATATGTGTTGCAGAATTCGCAATCTTCTCTTGCCTGTTGACAATCGTTGTACACATTGTCATACACGCACTGGATCTGGAATTAAATCCGCCAACCGCCGTGGGAGTCCTTATGACGATTGGCGGTGTGAGCCTGCTGGGCCGGATTGTGATGGGCACGGCCATCGACAAAATAGGCGGAAAGCGCTCATTGATCATCTGCTTCATCTTGTTGCT
>CALZJV010000928.1 GCA_945787595.1 uncultured Desulfobacterales bacterium
AGCCCTGCACCTGATTCGTTGAGCTGCAGTCGCAAAACTCAATGTAATCGGCAGATGAAGTCCCGCCTGCACCTTCGCTTCATCAGGGCAAGACCCACTCATTGCCTCAATGCTGCATAAAGGATATGGCAGGGAATCGCGATAACGGTTCTTTATTATAACCGATAGCCTAGTAAAAGCACCCTTTGCCGAATATCCCCATGGGTGAATTCAAAGGATTACTTCTCAAACCCTACCTTATGTTTCTCACTTTGTTTAAACACAGTTTCGCAAGTCGGAACCGGACACGATTATAGACCAAATTCCATCCTCTTCAAGCGCATCTGCCTTACTGCAGAAATCGTCAAATCTTATTTTTCTTTACAGCTGTTTTTTAAGATCTGATTTGAAGCATTCCGCATTCAAATTTCTCGATACTTTAAAAGATTTGACTATTGAACAAATCTTTCCTATCCTGTCTATTCACAACGAACGATAAAACTTTACGATGAACTCAGATCAAGACAAACCCCGGCTGCCTGTAAAACATCTTCCCTCTGATGCTCATATCCGGCCTGAGACAGATGCCAAGGCGTCCATCGGTTTTTTACCCAAAACGGGCTCCATCGATACAGATGAGAAAATACCCATTGCCCGGGAAGAAGACCCTGCATCCACCTCTGCGGATAAAATGCGCTTGCTCCTTCTCACCCTGGTTGCTGCGCTCCTGGTTCTCGTTTTCTTCCCTTTTTATCGTTTTTTCAAACCGGCTCTGCGGGATCTTGGTCCTATGAGTATCGGCGGCCCCATCATGGACAAAGCGGCAACAGCGGCCAATGTCCGAAACAAGCCCTGGCTTGCGGTATTAATCAGAATCGACCGACTTTTTTTCCGGGAAGGCAAATTAACCGAGGCCATAGCGGTGGCGGAATCAGCCCTCGGGAAGATTCCGGAAAAAGACAGGGAAATATGGCAAAAAGTATATTACCGTTACTGGGAGCTGCTATCCAACGCCGGACGAATCCATGTGTTGAAAACTTCGACCCGGTCTTATTTGACCGCTTTTCCGGAAGATCCTTTTGCCATTTATTATTTTACCCGTGCCTTTCTGACTGCTGCCGATCGCATTCGAGCCTTCACACCTCAAACAAAAAAAGCTTATCGGCAGGAGGCTGAAACCGTTGCACAGCGAATTGACCGCGCCTGCAGCGCATTGGATGCTCAGAGACAACACCCCCATGCCAAGAAAGATAGAAAGGCCGCTTTAACGGATCTCTATCAAAAATTGCGCCTGGAACAGGCCAAATCGTATGTTCTGATCTGGAAACTCGGCAGCTACGAAGAAGATGAACACCCGGATGTATTTGTGACAGTGAAGAACTTGTCGATATGAAAGAGACAAAAGCATTGAAAGCGGCCATCTATACCGACATTCTTGATCGTTGGTACTGGATCGAAGGCCGACAGATCATTCAAAATCATAAAAAAAAACGAAAAGACCTGCAAAAAAAACTTGATTCCCTCATCCAGGAACTCGAAAAGACCAAATAATTATGAATGATACGGCACTACAGGCATCCGCCGGTCAAAACCATCGGCAAATCAAGGGGGAGCGGCCCGCGGGTATAGCCGGCATCGGAGATCCGAAATGGATTGCCGTAGCCTTGTGTTATATCGCGGCAATCGCGCTAATGGGCCAGGATCCTTGGTACGGAGACAAATACTTTACCTATAACCAGGGTATTTTTGTCGGTATTCTTGCGATTTTCCTTGTGGCCGGGTTTTGCTGGGAAATTTATCTGCTGGGCCGACCCGTAGGTATCAATCTCATTCTGCATGGCCTCCTGATTGTCCCTGTAACCTTGGCTATCGGTAGAATTGCGGGATTGGCACCGGCCCTTGAACCATCTTACGGCCTGCTGGGGCAGCTCAAAGATTATGTAACCAGCCTGAAAGACAGCGCCGGCTTTGGAAGTATTATGCCGATCTGGATCCAGGACATCTTTCGCAATCCGGGCATTTTACTGCTGATCTTTTTTACCTCCATCGCCTTCACGCAGCAAAAAGCGGGCCGCCGCTTTGCACTGGTTACGGTGGCTTTTCTCATCCCTGCTCTGCAAACCCTATCGCACAATCCGAGACCTTCTTTTTTATTCGGCCTGGGATTTATCGCCATGGCGGCAGGAATCGCCCTGCAATACAGTAAATACGGCAATATTATCGGGCAGCAAAATATACTCAGCAGGCTGCATGCCGTCGACGATCGCCTGGAGTTTAAATGCAGCCTCAGAATAGCCAAACGCGCAGTGTCAGACGGCTTTATCACCGAAGATGGTGTCCTCGCTATTGTCCAGCGCGAATACGGCAAACAACATGAACTGAATGCGCCGACGGCCGGCGGCATTGCTCAGGCTATATCCCACCGGCTGGTGCGCGAGCACCGGGTTCTAGAGCTTTACGGTGATGAAAGAGGCTTTTTTCTGGCACCCTATCCGGCGATT
>CALZJV010000929.1 GCA_945787595.1 uncultured Desulfobacterales bacterium
CGAATTACATACACTAAATCCATTCATGCACGCAATAGACAAATCCAAATGGTTTCAATTTTCCGTAACTATCGAACACCGCAGGTTTAAAGCGCCAACGATCTGTTGCACAAATTGAAGCCTATTAATCGTCTGTCTATCATAACATCCTGATATTTTATTTAAATCTTGCAATTTTACAAAAATTACAGTTATAATTTAAGAATGGAAATTACACATTTAAAAAAATCGACAATCGTCAGCAAAGTAGTCATTCTTATTCTGATCTCCATTGGTTATTCCGGTGTCGCATTCGGATTTAAGGATATGTCTGCCGGCGATTATATAACCCCAAAACCAGTCGAAAATAATGTCTATATTTATGACAAGGCCGGTATCCTTGGCGAGATAAAAGAATCCACCGGCCGTTACCTTGAAATATTCAAAAAGGATTATGCCGTTGAAGCCGTTATTCTCACACTCCCCGTATTGCCCCCTACCCATACGATTGAGTCGCTCGCGGCGGAGCTATTCAGCAACTGGCGGATCGGTAAAAATACCGGCGGCAGAGGCATTTTGCTGCTGTTAGCGGATAAAGAAAAGCTCATTAAAATAGAAGTCTCCTATGAGCTGGAAGATGTTTTCACGGACATTTTCAGATAAACAGCTCAAAGCTTACTTTTTAAACGACCAGTTGGAAATCGGACTTGTAGCGGTGCTGGAAGAAATAGAGCAGCGGGCTCAATTAAAGCATAGGGAGAAATATTCGCTGACAGACATTGATCAACTTGACCAAGAATTGCTGTCCGGGGGTGCTGGAGCCAAACGTCAATTATCCGATTATCAGGAAGAAAAAATTTCAAGGATCGGTCAAGACTATCCAGCGGGTCGCACACCGGATGAGGCCTGGCAGACACTGATACGCAGCTGGGAGCATAAAGTGCGCGATCCAAATTTGGGTGTGTACACCGAAATTACGCGGCTGGCTTACCGGGATTTTAAAAATCTGCCGGACTCCCGATATGAAGAAAATGTTCTTACCTATAAGAATAAACCTTACGAGATCATTCAAAATGATACCTATGCGGTGATCTTTTTCGGAAAAAAGAAGGGATGGGAAAATGCACCGTTTTTATTCTGCCGAAAAAATGATGGCTGGCAATTTAATATCGTGCATCAGCGCAAGTATATACGTATGGGTAAAAATCCTCACTGGGGCGTCGAACGTTCCGGCCATCCCTATGGGGATCTTTTGGCTAGGTGCCCCTACTGGATGAACCAGGACATTCCACTAGAAGGCGATGATATCTATCGTATTGAAGACGACCACAGATTGGCGCAAGAGATCATAAAGCTTGAATCTGTTTATGAAGAAGATCCGGATGATTTCAGGACGGTATTGCAGTTGGGCAAATTGTATACCATCACATCTTTCAGTCCTAAAAAGAGGATGGGGTTCTTAAAAAAGGCCAGGAAACTAAACCCCGGCAATCCGGAGCCTTACAAGTATCTCGGCATTGTCCACCTGGACGTGTGGCGCAACGGCCCGATGATGTATTCGGGCACAACTATCTGGGGTATCTTTATTATTGTGAACAAAAGTACCATAAGGCCATCCGTGAATTTAACAGGTCCATTGAATTAAAACCGGATAACTGTTATGCCTTTGCCAAGCTGGCCCGGACTTATGCCGGTCTATATTTAAAATCTTACACATTAGATCCCAGACGATTATTTTACAGAAAGATAGCGGTGGGGATGTTTGCGAAGGCTTCGGTGACTGCAACTCCCGAGCCAAGGCGGATCCAATGGTTGGAGCGGTATTTAGCCAAGAATGGGATTCTCGATTAGCAAACAATCCTAGCCCAAAGGACCAGGTTTTTAAGGTTAGAATAAAACATTCTTAGGAATATAGATTATGCACAGGCTACAGACGACATTCATCAGCATATTAGCATTGGTTTCCATGTTTTCCTGCTCGGTTATTTCACATCAGGTTCGCTCGGAAGCCGACCCGCCGGTCCCCTTTCAAACCCTTATCAGGGACGCCGATAAATACCTCGGAAACACAGTGATTCTGGGCGGCTACATACTGGAAATAAAAAATCTGAAATCCGAGACGATACTGAAAGTTTTGCAGACACCCCTACGCTTTGGTGAAGACCCGGATTTAAAAAAGCGCTCACAGGGAAGGTTCATGGTTTATCATAAAGGTTTTTTGGATCCGGAGGTCTATGGCAAGGATCAGATTATTACGGTGGCCGGCAGGGTTATCGGTACCGCCGTGGAAAAAATTGGCGATAAACAGATCAAGTACCTTAAAGTCGAAAACCGCGAAATCTACCTTTGGTCCAATTATATGAATAACCCCCTATACTACTATCCCTGGCCTGATCCATACTACCGGGCGCCATATCCCTACTGGTATTGGTAGTGAGGTGGGGATAAGAACCAACAGCTCGGAGCATCAAATTAAAACCATTCAAACAAACTCCGGCGTGCATGGAGCATGGGGCATAGAGCGCACAAAGAGAATTGGTTTGTTCCTCGTGTGAAACTTCGCATTTGATTCAGCCTGGCAGAACAGGGAACAGATTGAACATCGAACATTGAACGTCCAACATTGAACGTCGAATATTGATGGCGCTGCG
>CALZJV010000930.1 GCA_945787595.1 uncultured Desulfobacterales bacterium
GGCGCGGTATATTCTGGAAAACCACACACCCGACCCGCTGCCCGACGATGTTCTGACCGCAATACGTGCCATCGTGGAAGAAGCGGAAGCAGAATTAGGTATACTCACGAAGTAGGTTAGGCTGGAACTGGAGTGGTGAAAATAATCCGTAGCATGTTCTATAAATTTTATTCCAGTTTTATTCCAATTTATGGGTATATGGTGCCAGGTGTCAGGTGTCAGGATTCAACTCCCGGGTGCCTTTGTCCTGACACCTGAAACCCGACACCTGAAACCTTGTGGAAGTCGGTATGAAAATGAGATCGAAATTTAAGTCCATATAAGTCTATTTGAAAGTAACATTCCACTACCGTAGGCAGAAGTTCTTAATTTCATATTTATAAGGAGATGATTGAAATGGAAGCATTGTTTGAGAAGATGGCGGAAACGTTGATTGCTGGCAAGATAGACGATGTCAAGGAACTTTCTCAGCAAGCCCTGGACCAGGGGGCTTCCCCCCGGGACATCATTGATAAAGGGTTGCTGGCCGGAATGGATATAGTCGGCCGGCGGTTTAAAGCCGGCGATATGTTTATCCCCGAGGTGCTGCTCTGCGCCCGTTGCATGCATGGGGCCATGGATATATTAAAACCGCTGCTGTCGGAAGCCGATGCCGCCGGGGTGGGTACCTACGTGATCGGCACGGTGGAGGGTGATTTGCATGACATCGGTAAAAACCTGGTGTCCATGATGCTCCAGGGGGCGGGCTTCGAAGTCGTTGATCTGGGAACCAATATCACCCCACAGCAGTTTGTTGATGCCGTCAAGGAGCACAATCCTTCCATCCTGGGCCTGTCGGCGCTGCTGACGACCACCATGCCGAAGATGGAAGAGACGATTAAAGCGCTCAAGGAGGCCGGCATTCGCGATCAAGTCAAGATCATGGCCGGCGGGGCTCCGGTGACCCAGAAGTTTGTGGATGAAATTGGCGCTGATGCCTACGGTGCCAATGCCGCAACCGCCGCCGAAAAATCCAAAGAGTTGATGGCGTAACCCGTTGCAAAATTAGGGTTGATGTTGGGACCAAAGCAATATTGTGTTTAAATTCGCAATAGATCAATCCAATTCGTTTGATTTTTAGCGAGGGAAAATGGAAAAAATATTTACGCGTTTTGGTGATGGATCTCCCCTGGAAATGAGCGAAAGCGACCTCATGGCGGAGACGGGACGGCCCATGCGGCCGAACGGGGCAATATCCCGGCCCTCAACAAGGAAGAACTGCAATATCTCTTAGAGATATTCAAATCTCCCTACAATTTTGTCAGCGTCGAGCGGGGCAATGAAGTCATTCTCAGTTACGACGCGGGAACACTCAAGATCAGACGCGTCGGAGTTAATGTGGATCGGATTCAGGCACTGCAGATTTACGAAAAACTTTTTGGTGCGGACACCATGGAATTATGTCATGTTGACTATAGTTTCAAGCCGATCAAACCGATTGCCACCATGGAACGGCCGATCCTGGAACAGGCGCTGTTATCCACGCATATCCCCCTGTTTTACGGCGCCATGCCGAATCTTGGCCTCTACAGTCAACCCGACGGCCCCTTCCCGAATCCTGCTGAATTGCTACCGCAGGGAAAAATCAAGGAGGCCCAGGATTCCTATGAAGCCACCGTGGAGGCCTCAGTCAATGATATTTTGTATGTGTCCAAAGGCATGCATGAATCCGGCGCTGCCGCCGGAGACGCCGACTTCCAGGCCTCATTGATGGCCGCCGAAAAACTCAGGGAAACATATCCGGACATTTGCATAGAACTCGGCATGGCCGGGGAATTTATCCTGGGAATGCACAGCGAACTGGAATATGATGGCGTGCGCCTGGCCGGCTTATACCCCCACGATCAGGTAAAGCTGGCACAAAAAGCCGGGGTAACCATCTTCGGACCCGTGGTCAATACCAACACATCGGAGTCTTGTCCCTGGAATCTTTCCCGGGCGATTACCTTCATGAAAGAATGCAGCCGGGTGGCCACCATTCCCATTCACGTGAACATGGGCATGGGCGTCGGCTCCGTGACGGTAAACGATCATCCCCCCATCGATATCGTTTCCCGGGCATCCAAGGCCATGGTCGAGATCTGTCGCCTGGACGGATTGTAGGTTGGCGTGGGTGATCCGCTTGGCATGGCTCTCACCCACGCGCATGCTTCGGGAATGGGCGGAATGCGAGCTGCCGGAGATCTGGTAGCGCGCGTGCAGATGGCCCGCGGCATGCGAATCCAGGAGGCGAAGAAGCACGTGGCAGACAAGCTCGGGATAGCGATCTTGGAATTGACGGATCCCGTAATAATGGCCGAGGTGCGTGAAGATCTTCAAATCGGTGCCGTAACGCCGCTTCCAGGATGCGCCAAAGGTATTGAGGCAAAGTTTCGGATAGCGGAGGTACTCGGAATCGATATTAACTGCGTACGGCGTTTCAAAAATAAAATTTCGTAACCGTACATGGGTCAAGATTCTTTCGATGAGATAATAAATATTTTCCTGTGTTTTTCATCCTGAATATCTTGGCTATCCTGCTTAAAACTGCAAAACCCCATTGTTATGTCTATTAATTAGCGTATCGGAAATTCTAAACAGGAGATTAAAAACTAGGAGGTAGACATGAGCAAAAACATTCCCGGGCACGCCCAAGTCGTTATTATCGGAGGCGGCATCGTCGGCTGCAGCGTGGCTTACCATTTAACCAAGCTCGGTTGGACGGATGTTTTGCTTCTTGAAAGAAAAGAGCTTGCTTCCGGAACAACTTGGGCTGCCGCCGGGTTGCTGGCCCAACTGCGGCAAAATCAGGAGATGACCAAT
>CALZJV010000931.1 GCA_945787595.1 uncultured Desulfobacterales bacterium
AATGTTGTGTATTAGACTTGGCAATCTTCAATTCGCCAACTTTTACAAAAGTTGTGCAGATCTGAAAAAAATCGGCTACCCAGATTTTTACCAGTAGCCGGTTTACACAATTCAGCCGAAGTGTGGGTTGCGCATACCTAATATACAATCTGTAATAAAAATGCAGTTCGTTTCTATCATAAAAAACGCACTGCATGATTAGGATAATATAGCCGATTTTACTGGCTTATATACGGTGACTCCACTGGAGGCGGTATCAGTACAAATTTGCCAAAGTGCTTTTTCTCCATAAATTCGCGTTGGGCGTCTACAATCTGCTCCAAAGGGAAGGTTTTTGCCAAGAGCGGCTTTATCTCGTTCCTTTCGATATAGGAAATAAGATTGGGAAAAACCGGCTCGTCCCATGCTGTGCAGCCAATTAATGTCAGATCCTTTAAGTAAAAATCACGCATGTCGAAACTCACCAGGGGACCGCCTATGGCGCCGGATGAAACAAATTTTCCTCCTCTTTTTAATATTTTTAGCATTTGTGGGAAGGTAGATCCGCCTACATTGTCCACAACAACATCCACCGATTTCTCACCCAAACAAGCGACAATATCATCCCCCCGAGCAATCACTCTATCGACACTTAGTGATCGCACCCGGTCCGTTTTTGTCTTCCCCACAATTGCTATCACTACAGCACCCCGTCGCATGGCGAGCTGAACTACGGCAGAGCCCACCCCTCCTGATGCTCCGGCAACCAACACATGGTCTCCCTTTTTTACACCGGCCCGATGAATCATATTCTCGGCCGTGCCATAGGCGCAAGGAATCGTGCCCAACTCGGCGTCGCTCCAATCACACCTCACCGGAAAAACCTCTCTGGCGGGAACCTTAACAAATTGGGCAAAGGCACCATCGAAATCGGAGGCCATCCAGACATTTTCCATGGAGTTAAAATCGGTGAGGCGTATGCAAGGTCTTACTAAAGCTCGGACACCAACAAGCATTTCATCTTCCCCGGGGGCGGCAGCAGCAACTCGGCCGCAGCAATCAGTGCCCTGTATAAATGGGAAGGGTGTCGCTTCATTCCAACCCCCATCCGCTTTGGCGGTGACCTGTTTTTCTTCCATTTGCGCAGTTGTTTCGGTACTGTTGGTAATAGATGAAGAATACCATCCAAGCCGAGTGTTAATTTCAGTGTTATTCACACCGGCGGCAAGAACCTGCAACAGAACACTTGTCGTATCCCCCATTTCCGGTGGTGACAACAGCCTTCATTGTCTGTTCGCAACCATCCAAATCAAAACGATTTTTAGACGCATTTAAACTGTTCATAGATTTTTCCCCTCAGAAATTGCTCTTCAAGCGAATTATGCGCAGATTAGCGGCCATAAATGTTTAAATTCGGGTTTCGCCCGGCCTATGACGGTGTTTTACGACCCCCTTTCATGAAGGCGCTTTTACCGACTCTTTGACATCTTTTTTATCTGATTTTTCCGGCAATCTGGGGATTCGGAAGCTCTGGCCTTACAGCAATCCTTTATAAGATTAAGAGCCGTTTTTAGGGCCCCAATTTTGGATATATTTATTATCCATTCAATTTAGCGGCCAGATACCTTTCTATATCTTTTTCCATGGTCGGGTCATTGTCAGGCTTCAAATAGGCTTCGAGACGCTCTTCGCTTGGCACGGCTATTTTTTAGGCTATGTAAATTTTAAAAAAGGGCACTGAACTTATAAAAACCATCGCTTTTGTCAAGATAGTTGTCATATATCTGAGACGAATAAAATTTGGTGTACATTGTGGGCCGGGTTTTGCCATAAATTCAAGCCGGTTAAAAGTACAAGTTTCAAAGTAATATCGCAAGGGTTTTTAGAGGATTATATTATCTGGGTTCGATACGAGTGTATTGATTTCAAAGTTTATTTTGAAATTGTAGCTTATGGCCTTTGCAGATTGGTCATTGACAAATATACGAATTTTCAGCCTTGCAAAAATTGGGGAATATGCCTGAATCTTCCCTTCTGGGAGCCGATTTGGTGTCAGAATAGCGTATCCCAATCTATGAAGCGGGGCCATTCTCCCGGTTTGTGCGCAATGTAGGTCTCAGCTTCCTACAGGCCGCCAAATGCCTTGATGGTGCCATATTCGGGAAAAGGATTGCCCGATAGGAAGTATGGCTTTGTGCAACCTAACGGGATCAAATTCAATTTTTTCGTGACTGTATAAGGGATCCCATGGTTCCACAATTACGGCCCCTTTGTCTAAAGGA
>CALZJV010000932.1 GCA_945787595.1 uncultured Desulfobacterales bacterium
CTGTTCAAGATATTCGGTCAGTGAATTGATCGATTTATCGAGGCTTGTTTTAGATTTGTTCACCCCATATAATAAAGAAGCACCTAACATTCCACTGAACAAAATTTCGGTAACCGTGTCGGTATTCACCGCCTTCATCAATTCACCGGATTCTTTTGCCTGATCCAGAAGTCTTTTTATCATGCCTTTAAGCCCGAAAAACCCTTTTTCAAGTTCCTTTGATAATTGGGGACGCTGATCGTTTAGTTCGGCCGAAAGGGTGATAAAGACGCAACCTCCCGGAAAATTGTCTGCATCCTTCAGGTAACGGTCTTTATAGTTTTTCAGAAGACTTTTGATTTTTTCGGTTGAATTTTCAATTTCATTCAGGCCTTTCAGATTCTTTTCCCGCCAAATTGTTCTGGCTTCATCCAACACGTGGAAAAACAGGTCGTCTTTACTTGAGAAGTGGTTATAAAATCCGCCTTTGGAAGTGTTCGCAGCCTCTAAAATGTCATGAATCGATGTACTAAAAAATCCCTTTAAAGAAAAAAGTTTCAAGGACTCGTGTATAATTTTTTCTTTAAGGTTCATTATTACAGACCTCGTAATTTACTATGAAAATAGCTCTTTTTTTTTGGACATTATCAGGCGTTATGAAACCTTCTGCGAGCATGGGTTTCAGGTTTCGGGTGTCAGGCCAGCTCTCGCGTTTTCACTCCTGACACCTGACACCTGAAACCTTAGTGCCAATGTCCAATTTTCATGCAATCCCACAACAGTTAGGGTGTCACAGCCATTTTTCCAAGCTGAATGACGACATCTGTACAATATTCCCAAAGCGGTTTTCAAACAGGACAGACCGATCAGTCTCTTTGATAACAACCTACATTTTTTTTGTCAAGTATTGTTGCTGTTATTTATGGTGCAAATAAGGAATGAAATTTTGATACACATCTAGAATTGTTTCCTCGAAGATATGGTTGAGGTTTGAGAAATGCTCTCTAGATATGGTTGAGGTTTGAGAAATGCTCTCTTTTTAAGCTTATTGCCGAGTTGACATTATGATCTTCATTTTGTATTAGGGTCTTTATTTGATGGAGCCGGTTTCATTGCACAAGGAGGATACAGTGAATTCAAAAAAAAACAATTATGAGATGAACCTCAACAAAAATGCAGCTAATTTTGTGCCGCTGTCCCCTTTGTCTTTTATGGAAAGAACAAAGGATGTATATCCTAATTATACCTCCGTGATATACGGGGATAGAACTTACACTTGGCTTGAGACATACAACCGGTGTCTGAAATTTGCCGGCGCCCTTGAAAAAAATGGTATTGGTTTGGGCGATACGGTGTCAATCATCGCGCCAAATACCCCTGAAATTTTTGAAACACATCACTCGGTACCTATGACCGGAGCGGTTCTCAATACCATAAATACAAGACTTGAAGCGGACACAATCGCATACATTTTAGATCATGGAGACGCGAAGGTCTTTATTGTCGATACTCAGTTTTCTCCTATCGTCAAAGAAGCCTTGGTTAAGCTAAAAAAAGAAATCTTGCTAATTGATATTGAAGATCCAAATGCAAATTTGCATGAGGGCGAAGGAGAACGCCTTGGGAAATACACTTATGAGGAATTTCTCGAAAAAGGTGATATCGACTATCAGTGGAAAAAACCAAATGATGAGTGGCAGGCGATTACACTTAATTATACCTCCGGAACAACCGGCAGGCCCAAAGGTGTTGTTTACCACCATCGAGGATCTTATTTAATGTCGATGGGAAGTGTTATCGCATGGAACATGCCCAATCATCTGAAATATCTTTATACGGTGCCGATGTTTCATTGCAATGGATGGGGATATCCGTGGACGATCGCAGCTTTGGCCGGAACTATTGTTTGTTGTAGATATGTAGTTGCCAAAGACATCTATAATCTAATCGTAGATCATAAAGTTACCCATTTCGGCGGGGCTCCCGTAGTCTTGAATTTGATCGCCAATGCCCCTGATAATGAAAAGAGGAAAATTGATCATAAAGTTTATGCAATGACGGCGGGTGCGCCGCCGCCAAGCTCTATTCTGGAAAAAATGGAAAACCTTGGCTTTGAATCTATTCTGGAAAAAATGGAAAACCTTGGCTTTGAAATTATGCATGTTTACGGTTTGACCGAGACCTACGGACATGTACTTCAATGTGCATGGAATAAGAATTGGGACGAATTGTCCATTGGAAAAAAGGCCGAAATAAAGGCCCGCCAGGGAGTAAGATATCCGATGATGGAAGAAATTGATGTTCTAGATCCTCAGACTTTGGAACCGGTACCGACAGATGGCGAAACCATGGGTGAAATCATGATTCGCGGAAATACCGTCATGAAAGGATATTACAAAAATAAAGAAGAGACCGAAAAATCTTTCGAAAATGGATGGTTTCACTCTGGGGATTTGGCAGTCATGCAACCGGACGGCTACATTCAAATCAAGGATCGATCCAAGGACATCATCATCTCCGGGGGAGAAAACATCTCTTCCGTTGAAGTAGAAGATGTCCTAGCCAAACACCCGGCGGTATCTCTGGTAGCGGTCGTTGCTAAACCGCATGAGAAGTGGGGAGAGACCCCCTGTGCCTTTGTAGAACTCAATCGCGGTTATGATAAAACTACGGAAGCCGAATTAATTGATTTTTGCAGAAAAAATATGGCCGGATTCAAGAGACCTAAAAATATCATATTTTGTGAGTTACCTAAGACGTCAACCGGTAAAATACAGAAATTTGAATTAAGAAAAAGGGCAAAGGAGATGTAACTGGGAGTCGACGTACTTGAAATGGACGTGCGCAGCACCAGCGATGGGCAGTTGATAATCCTGCGTGAGCCTGAGGGTTGAAATACTCAGAGTCGAATGACTCCCTTCGGCAAGTTCAGGGCTTGAGCCTGCCGAAAGCAGCCGAGCCGAGTAAGAAATTAAGCTGGATTGGTCAATAATTATATGTCACTGTAATTGCGGATCGAAGCACTAAGCGAAATATCCTCTGAAAATGCTAACTTAACACCTGGATTTTGCACGAGTCGGAGGCTTTCATAGGCAAGGCGTCTAAGGGTGAAGTCGTAGTTTTTTACTTCGAATCCTTAGCAACGCAGCATATGAAAGCCTCCGGCTCGCCCGAAGGGTGAAAATTAATGAGATAAAATCGACCGTCATCCTTTTTACCTGTTAAGTATTTTT
>CALZJV010000933.1 GCA_945787595.1 uncultured Desulfobacterales bacterium
ATGATCCTGTGAAAGCATTTGGCAGCCCTGGTCGGGTTATCCGGATGCCAAGAAGCGAGGGTGGCATAAAACAGGAGAACAATCATGTTAGCGCAAACCGATTTAAACGAAAAAAGAAGCGATAAATATAAGTTGAGCATTTTAAAGGTCGTGAAGAAATTGGTTCCAATTGATCCGACACTCCTGATCATACGGGCCGCGCTGGGGACGATTCTAATGTTTCTGGTGCTCATGGCGTATGAATTGGCAGGTGTGGGGGGTATCTTGTTCGTCTGTATTCTATTTGCGATCGGTATGAGTGCTCCTTTCTGGCTGACGAGAAGAAAAAAACATCTGTCACATCAAGATATGAGGAAACGCTAGACGTTGTTTTTTAAATACGGGAAGTAAAATCTTTTGGGAGGTCAGAATAGAACCAGATATTTTATTAAGGAGGTAATGGTATGAATATTTTATTGATACTATCCATTGTCGTAATTTGGCTGTTTTCGATTTTTACTTTTGCAACATGGCGATCTCGTTCCAAAGCACAGAATGGGAACCTTTCGGGCAGCGTATTACATGATAGCGCCACAAATTCGTTTGTCATGGGAACAGCGGTAATTTTATTGGTGCTAATTCTCTACCTAATATAAATTTGGGACATGGTCCTAACTTGGGCCATTAAATCTCTCATCCCGTTTATAATTGTAACCTAAAAAGGATCTTTTTAACCGAGGAGTGAACATGGTTAAAAAAGCGGATAAAGGCGTCCTGTTGGTGGCAGTAGATTTTTCTCCCTATTCAGAGCAGGCCCTGTGTTTTGCCGGCCGACTGGCAGAAAAACTAAAGGCCCGGCTTCTGGTGCTCCATGTTATCCATGATCCTGGCGAAGCACCGGGGTTTTATGCTCAGAAAGGAGATATCAAATGAAATCGATCGATTCTCGTCGGACCTTATTGCTGGGATTCATCGGATTATTTTTTCTCATGTTGCTCTCACCCTTGCCTGCCCAGGCCGGCGCTGCTTCAGAATCAAAAGAAATCAGCTGGTTTTTCCTGGTTGTCGGGTTGCTCGGAGGGCTGTCCCTGTTTCTGTATGGGATGGAAAGAATGAGCGACGCTTTAAAGAATGTGGCCGGGGAAAAAATGAAGGATATCCTGATGGAAAGAATGAGCGACGCTTTAAAGAATGTGGCCGGGGAAAAAATGAAGGATATCCTCGGGATATTGTCGAACAACCGTTTCATGGGAATGATAACGGGAGCGATCGTGACGGCCGTTATTCAGTCCAGTTCGGTCACCACGGTGATGCTGGTCGGTTTTGTGACCGCCGGTTTGATGTCGCTGTCTCAAACGGTCGGCGTAATTTTAGGCGCGGATATTGGCACCACCATCACGGCCCAGATTGTGGCATTTAAGGTGACCAAATATGCCTTGCTGCTACTGGCGATCGGTTTTGGAATGCTTTTTTCCTCAAAAAGGGAAAAAATCCAGCAGTACGGCTATATGGTCATGGGATTGGGAATGCTTTTTTTTGGCATGGGCGTGATGAAGGATGCCATGGAACCCCTTAGAACTTATCAGCCATTTATTGATTTAATGGCCAATATGTCCAACCCGATATTGGGAATTTTGGTAGCGGCCTTTTTTACGGCGTTGGTTCAATCCAGTTCCGCATCAATGGGAGTGGTGATCGTACTGGCGATGCAGGGGTTGATTACTCTCGAGGCAGGAATCTCCCTGGCACTTGGTGCCAATATCGGAACGTGTGTGACGGCAGGTTTGGCCTCGCTTGGAAAACCGCGCGAGGCCGTCCGGGTAGCGGTGTGTCATGTGCTATTCAAGATAATCGGAGTGCTGATAATGGTACCTCTTATCGGGCCGTTTGCAAAGTTTGTCGTTTTCATCTCTCCCTCCCCCGCCGAAGGACTGACCGGCCTGCAGGCCGCCGCCGCAGTGCTGCCGCGCCAGGTGGCCAATGCTCACACATTGTTCAATATAGGGATCGGGGTTCTTTTTCTTCCACTTGTCACTTATTTTGCCCGATTCGTTTTCTGGTTGGTACCCGATAAACCCCTGGCGGAGGTTGAAGAAATCCAGCCAAAATATTTGAGTGAGATGCTGCTTCATACACCCAGTCTGGCCCTGGATGCCGCCCGGCATGAAATCAAACGGATGGGCAAACGGGTGGATCTAATGAATAAGCCCTGCAGGCCGTGCGGGAGATGGATGAGGAGGTCGATGTTCTCTACAAGCACCTTGTCAATTATCTGGCAGAAGTCAGCAAGCTGAAGCTGAATGAATACCAAACTCAAAAAATGTTGAAACTCATGGCTGCCGTCAATGACCTGGAACAAATTGGCGATGTGATCGAAGTCAGTCTGGTGGACCTTGGAGAAAAACGAGTCAGAAAAGGGCTCAAGATCAGCGCTGCGACTCAAAAGGTCATCAACACCGTTCATCATGTTGTATCCGATGCGCTCAAAGCCGCCGTGCGGGCGGTTGTCGAAGAAGACAATGATTTTGCCACGCGGGTCATCTCCATGAAAACAGATATAAACCGTCTGGTAGAGCAGGCCGACATGCATCAGGCCCAACGGCTCGTTTCCGAAGATTCCGGAAAATTCGAGGCCTACAGCGTGGAAGTGGACATTATCGAAAAGCTCAAACGGATTTACTATCACGCCAAACGCATGGCCAAAACAGTCGTTGAAACAGAGGAAGAAAAAGCGGTTATGGCGGCGGCGTGAAGTATTAACAAATGATCGCGGTCTTTGAAACGGCCAATGCCCCATCGATATGTGCACTGCGGTGTCAGTATTGCCCACCAGCACCAGGGAGACCCCTACCAAAGTCATTGTTACCCAGGTTGAAACGTTGTTCAGATTGGCATTACTAATCTATAAGAAAAATGAAACTCAAATTGATAGATTACCATGACAAATTCACAATCTCACCAGACTATAGATTGCACAATTGGTAATCTACATTTTGAGCTGAGTGTGGGTT
>CALZJV010000934.1 GCA_945787595.1 uncultured Desulfobacterales bacterium
TTGTTTAATGAGATTTAATACCTTATTCACCGCAGAGCCGCAAAGTGCGCAGAGAATATTTATTTTATGCTTGCCGTTGAGAGGACGGCATGCATAAAGAACAATCCGCCTCAAACCCAAGAATTTACTCATACGTGACACATGGAAAATAACACGCGATACTATTACCCGAAGGGTGTGTGTTTTTAACTTTCTGCCCTTGTTCACATCCCGCCGCTCTTTAGCGAGGCTCAGCAGAAAATTAAAAGAAAAGTTTCTCTGCGATCTCTGCGACTCGAGCGAAGCGGGCGGTGAATCCATGCCAAAACTACAATTAACTTATTAGCATGAAGCAAACCATTGTCGTCATCGTCGAGCATTTTAGTGGTCAAATCAAACCCGTCACTCACGAGCTTGTAAGCTGTGCCCAGAGGCTGCAAAAAATGACAGGGCTGGCCATCAGGGCGGTTATTCTGGACACCGACCCCGCAGCGCTCGCCCGGGAGATGGCCGATACCTGGGGGTTTGAAGTAACTGCCGTCCGGATTCCGGGATTAAGCTCTTACAATGCAGAGGTATACAAAAGCGTTCTGGCAGGTCTGCTGCGGGAATTTGAGGCTGCCTATGTGTGCAGCGCTCACAGTTCCCAAGGGATGGATTTTGCACCGGCTCTATCGGTGGAATTAAATGCCGCCTGCATTACCGGTGTTGAAGACATTTTTGAAGTGGATAATCAAACCTGCTTTGTGAGGTCGATTTTCGGTGCTAAGGCAGTGGCCTATGTCCAACCGCAAAGCGACATCACAATCCTCACTATCCAGCCCGGTATGTTCAGACCACAAAAACCGGACAAATCCGTTTGCGGCAAAGTTACCTTTAGATCCTTCAAGTGCGATTCCTCGAAGACCCGTTCAACGGGTATTAAAAAGGCTGAAGTGGACATGACAGGCATCGCCGAAGCCGGTGTTATCGTTTCTGCCGGCCAGGGCATCGGCGAAAAAGAAAATGTGGATCTCATGTATCAGCTGGCCGCTTTATTCGGGGTCACCGGTGCAACCGTGTCGCCGCAGCTTTACATGGCATGCGGCATATCCGGAGCGCTGCAGCATGTAATCGGCATGCGCGACTCCGACTATATTGTGGCCATCAACAAAGATCCGGCTGCCGCAATATTTCAGGTTGCCGATATATGTATTGTAGAAGATCTGACGACTTTTATTCCCACTTTTATTGATGTTTATGAAAAAACGAAAAGCGACGGTCACGGAGAGGATTTCAAATGACGACAACCGAGCTATTCGTTTTTTATGGAGCGTTTTTTAAGCACCCAATCTATCAGTTTACCCGGATCCGGTGACTTGTCTTTTTCTTTGACAGGGGGGTTCTCGCTTATCACCGCAGCGGCGGAATTTTGACCGGAAGATTTACTGTCTGCGGTCAAACCAGGCGAGATAAGGACATCCGATGTTTTCAGTGAATGCCGCGATTGGTGTGCCGATCCTTTTTGATCCCAGCTAACCGGGTCTGGATGGCGGTCTGCGCTTTTAAGGGAAACATTCGTCGAATTGGCTGTATCCAAGAGTTGGTCAGAGACGACATCGCTTTTGGAATCTTTAGTCCGATTCGGGTTATTTAGCTTTTGCGGAATTGGGATTGCGCTTTGTTCAGACCGGGACGAAACTTCTAGCTGTTGTATGGTATCCTGATAAAAATCAAGAATCTGAACGCCGAAAATCTCTTCTGCAGTTATGACATGGGATTGAACATTTGCTGGTGGATCTTGGTTCTTCTTAGCAACATCCGTAATACGGTTAAGGTAGCCGGTGCTGCCCGCCCAAAAACAAACTAGTCCAAATACCATTAGGGTAAATGCAGCCAGAATGACATAGACAAATTTTTTAGCGGCAGGCTTTTTAATTGGCACCCGCAGCGGCTGCTCTTTTCGGGCGATCCGTTCTCTTTCGGCCCTTTCTAAAGCTTCACGTGTTTTGCTCATTCCTCAAAACCTATAGGATAATATCTATATCATCATCGACGACCAATACTTTCATTTTTTCTCTGCCTACCGTCGAGTTTTTGACCTAGTAGTAATCTCGCAAAAAATATGCCAAGGTCTCCGACCACACTATCTATCTGTATTTAAAATTATTATTCGCAAATCCGGCAGTCGATTAAAACGATTTGTGTATGAATTTTCCT